>NZ_JAQTUH010000007.1 GCF_028710345.1 Sulfuricurvum sp.
AAACGGGGCTATGTGGATGAAGCGGCACATTGGCGTTATAGCAGTGCACGAAACTATGAAGGTAAGGAGGGGCTTATCGATGTTGAACGAATGTGGTGAACAAAAAAAGGTTTCAGATATCAGTATGCATTCCCAACGTGGACGTTGGGAACGAGGAAAGGTTTCAGATATCAGTATGCATTCCCAACGTGGACGTTGGGAACGAGGAAGCATCTAAATCTATCAGCAGGGTTGATTTGCGGTGTAATAAAAAGTGAAGATTGAATACATGACCCTAAAAGCCTCGCGGGAATGACGAGGGATGGATTCCGTGTCATACACGGAATGAGGATAATTACATTTAACTCTCCAATAAAAGTTGTCGTGCAAGTTCCATTTTACTGATAATCAATGGGATAATATTTTCACTTTTAGTTTTATCGATAAAACCATCTGCTCCTAATCCCGCAGCTTCCCGTTTATTATTATCTCCTGTCATGGAACTGTTTACAATAACGGGAATCGCTTTTGTCAATGGGTTGGCTTTTAGCTGACGAACTACTGTAAATCCAGACATTTCAGGCATCTCTATATCAGTAATAATAGCTGGAATAGAAGAAGGATCTGGATGAGCTTTGACAAAATCCATAAGCTCTTTACCGTTGTTGAAAATTTGATAAGAGAGTTTTGCATTGGCAAAAATTTGACGTAAATGGTGTTGTGCGGTTTTTGAATCTTCCGCGATAAGGACAGTCCCTTTTTTGAGTTTTTCCGGGATCACGATATTTTGGAGATTACTCATAGACATATCAATATTTACCATTGCTTGAGGTATGACGTCAGCAAGCAACTTCTCATAGTCAAGAACCAAGCATAGACTTCCATCATCAAGTCTTGTATCATTCATCACAAGACCATCATCACCGAGTCGATAGCTATCGGGTGCATGCAGCTCATTCCAGTTTTTCTTTATAACACGATAAGCAAACATAATGCGAATACCGATAATAATCCCGTTGAAATCACAAATCAAGATATTAGAGGCTTTTTTCTTCTCTTTATCAAGTTCTGCACCTAGCCATCGTGGGAGATTGAGGATAGGGATTTGTAATCCACGCAAAACAATCGTCCCCTCTAATAAAGGATGAGCTGATGGTATTAGTGTTAGCTGATGGTGTTTTGCTTCAACTACTTCTCGTGTTTTAAAGACATTAATAGCGTAGTAAGGAGATGTTTCAGCTGCATCTACTTTAAATATTAATAGTTGTACTTCATTGTTTTTTGCCAGATTTGTAGCGCCATCTACGTGTTCTAAAAGAGACATCTTGATCCTCTTGAGTTTTTCTTGTATTAATCATAGCTTTTTTTTACTAAAAATGTAAGCCTTCCATGGGTAGAATACGAAAATATCGTTTAGAAGAGGCTTTAATGGAGATGTGTACCGTTTGTCCACTCGATTGTTATGATGCGTGTCGGATTATCATCGATGAAAACGGAGCTCTAAGGGGGGATAAAACACATAGTGTTACTCAAGGGTATTTGTGCCCAAACCTCAACCATTTTGACGATACAAAACGGATAACACAACCTCGATTTTTGGGTGAAGAGATCTCTATGGAAAAAGCGTTAGAGATTTTAGAAGAGAGACTTTCACGTATTGAACCTACACAAACTCTTTTTTATCGAGGGAGTGGAAATATGGGATTGATGCAACGTTCCATGGACCATTTTTTTGGATCGATGGGGGCTGTCGGGACGCGTGGATCGTTGTGCGATGGAGCCGGTGAAGCGGGAGTACTTCTTGGTCGTGGGGTAAATTACCCTCTCTCTCCTGAGATGGTTGCTAAGGCAGATGTAGTGATTGTGTGGGGGAGAAATCTTCATGCAACCCATTCGCACCTTTTGCCGTTTTTGAAGGGTAAAAAAATCATTGTCATTGATCCGGTTCAAACAGCTTTAGTAAAAAATGCTGATTTGTATATCCAAATCAAACCGCATTGTGATTTACATTTGGCATTGTTGTTATCTCGATTTTGTATTATTGAGGGGTTTCAAGACAAAGAGTTTTTAGAGCAATACGGTAGTGGGTATGAAGAGTTTTATGAGCTAACCCAAACGGTTCGGATCAAGGCAACTTTGGACTCGATTGATGTTACTTTGGGGCAAATCGGCTCACTTTTAGAGATGGTTCAGGGGAAAAAAACTGTTATATTAGTAGGTGTAGGTGTCCAAAAATATCAAAATGGCTCTGACGTATTACGTGCTATTGACGCTTTTGGGGCTTTGTTAGGATTATTTGGCAAAGAGGGGTGCGGTGTAAGCTTTTTAGGCTCATCGTTGGAATCGTTGGAACTCCCTTTTCGTTCTATAGCGAAAACAATACCGAAGCCTACGGTTAATTTTTCAAACTATTCTACGGTTTTTATCCAAGGGGGAAACCCATTGGGTCAAATGCCCAACTCCGTAAAAGTGGGCGAAGAGTTAAGCAAATGTCCATTTAAAGTCTATTTCGGACTCTATGAGAATGAGACATCTCGTGCGTGTGATTTGATTCTTCCTGCGCAAACCTTTCTCGAAAAAGAGGATGTTCGTGCCTCGTATGGGGATTTTACTCTGCAAAAAATGGGAAAATTGCGCGAAGCGACATGTGGGATTAGTGAATATGCTCTTGCGAGGAGGTTGTGTGATAAATTTAATCTCCTCATCCCGAGTGAAGAGGAGTGTTTGGAACTATTGCACCGCCAAATGGAAATGGTCGATGGTGTAGAGATGAAGAGAAATAGACCAAAAATCCCCTATAATGATGGTTTTAAAACAGACTCGGGTGAGTTCGAATTTATAGACGAGATTGATTTAGGGTTGAGCAGTGAAGAGGGGTATTTTCTTATCACTTCTAAATCATCTAAATCGTTAAATTCACAATTTAAACGGATGGAGGGGATATACTTGCATCCAGAGTGTGGATTTCTAAGCGATGAAGATGTTAGAGTCTCTTCCAAAGTAGGTGAATGCAGGATGAGGGTGCATCATGATGAGCGTCTAAGGCGAGATTGTGCCCTTATCTATTCAGGGACACCTGATGTGAATGTTTTAACTCCCTCACTTATGAGTTACGAGGGTGAAAATGCAGTTTATCAAGAATATAAAATAAAGGTAGAAAAAATATGACAACTAATTTTGAACAGTATGTACTTCCGACATATGGTCGCCAACCCGTCTCTTTTGTAGAGGGTAAAAATGCCCATTTGATTGACAGTGAGGGGAAAGAGTATATCGATTTTGCTGCTGGCATCGCGGTGTGCAGTGTGGGGCATGGTAATGAGCGTTTAAATAAAGCGATTTGTGATCAAATTTCTAAAATCACGCATGTATCGAATCTTTATCATATCGAACCGCAAGCCTTGGCAGCTAAAAAGATTGTAGAGCTGAGCGGATACACGATGAAATGTTTTTTTGGTAACAGCGGTGCCGAAGCAAACGAAGGGGCGATTAAAATTGCTCGCAAATACGGAGAGGTGGATGGTGAAGCGAAACGTTATAAAATCATTACCCTAGAACACTCCTTTCATGGACGTACCATTACAGCCCTCAAAGCAACAGGGCAAGAGTCGATGCACAACTATTTCGGACCGTTCCCTGATGGATTTGTCTATGCGAAAAATATCGATGAGATAGAGTCGCTTCTCGATGAGCATACGGTGGCGGTAATGATTGAACTGGTGCAAGGGGAGGGGGGTGTTCAACCACTCGATCGTGCCAAAGTACAAGCATTAGCAACGTTGTTAAAATCACGTAATATTTTGCTCATGGTGGATGAAGTACAAACGGGTATTTATCGCACGGGTGAGTTTTTAGCTTCGAATTTGTATGGTATTGAGCCGGATGTGATTACCCTCGCAAAAGGGCTTGGCGGCGGTGTTCCTATCGGTGTTGTAATGACCAATCGTCTCGATATTTTTGCCCCAGGAGATCACGGTTCGACGTTTGGGGGGAACTATCTCTCCACTGCTGCAGCAAACGAGGTGCTCGATATTCTCGAAGAGTTAAAAAGCAGTGGTGCGCTCGATGAGACGTTGATCTATTTTGAGAATGCACTGGAGCAGTTTGCCCAAAAACATCCAGCCATCTTTTTGGCACATGTCGGATTTGGATTGATGCGCGGTTTGCGTGTATGCGATGCGGAGACACTCGGAAAAATTATCAATAGCGCACGTGAAGCGGGTATTATTGTCCTCAAAGCAGGGCGCAATACCCTCCGCTTCCTCCCGCCACTGACGATTACCAAAGCGGACATTGATGAGGGATTTGAACGTCTCAAAGTTGCTATGAAAGATTTATAATTTACGTCATTCCCGCGAAGGCGGGAATCCAGCTATTTTAATATTGGGGATGGATCCCCGGGTCAAGCCCGAGGATGACGAGGAGAGGTTTTTAATGCTATTTAGCAACTATATGAACGATTGGCTCTACGGAGCCGATGGATATTACGCATCCTATCGCCCTATCGGTAAGAGCGGGGACTTTTATACGGCGGTGAGTACTTCCAAATTTTTTGGGGGGACGATAGCAAAACATATCATTGAGCGTATCGATGAGGGGTTTTTATCTCCTGATTCACTGATTTGTGAGATTGGTGCTCATCACGGTTATTTGCTCGCCGATATTATCGAGTTTTTACACACCCTTCGTCCAAAGCTTATAATTACTCTTCGCTTTGGGATTGTGGAGCGATTTGAGACTCTGCAACAGCAACAAAAAAACTATTTTGAGGACTCTTTTGGAGATGTTATCTGTTTGGAGCATTACTGTGATGTGAGTGAGATTCGTGCCTCTTCAGCCTTTTTTATCGCCAATGAGATTTTTGATGCGTTCGCGTGCGAACTCCTCTATCAGGGGAAGATTGCTCGCATAGATAACAATGGAAAGATTGTTTTTGATAGAGATTCAGCTGAAGTAATCGAACATGCTCATAAATATAAAAAAGATCGTGGGGAAATCGCGATAGGATACGAATCGTTCGCCCGCTCAATGGCTCAAAGTGTCTCAAAATTTGAGTTTATGAGTTTCGATTACGGTGAGATGGAGGCACGGAGCGATTTTTCAATCCGCGTTTACCAAGATCATAAAGTGTATCCCCTTTTTGATGAGGAACTAAACCTCCAACATGCGTATGGAAAAACCGATATCACCTATGATGTTAATTTTGCTCATGTCAAAGAGGCATTTGAGTCTCAAGGGTTAGTAATGGTGCAGTATGCAACACAACTGGTGGCACTCATAGAGATGGGAATTTTGGATTTATTGGCTATCTTAAAAGAGAACGTCACCGATGAAATCTATACCCAAGAGCTCGAAAAAGTAAAAATCCTCATCACCCCATCGCTTATGGGGGAGCGATTTAAAATGATACGCTTTACCCAAGGATAAATGATGAGATATCTGATAGCACTGATGGTCGCTTGCTCTTTGTACGGCGGTACTTTACATGAGGCTGTTTATGAGGGAGATATTAAAAAAGTCGAAAAAATTATATTCTCGGGTGTGAAAGTTGATGAGGCAAATCAAGCAGGCTTGAGCGCGCTTCATGTGGCAATCAAGCTCGATGATACAACAATGGCTAAATATCTACTCAAACACGGTGCGGATATAAATTTTCAAGATTTAAACGGTAATACTCCACTGATTTTGGCGATTAAAAAGAAAAATTTAGAGTTAAGTACGTTTGTCGTATTAGCAGGAGCTGATGTCAATCTCGCCAATAATGATGGGATAACCCCACTGCACCAAGCGGCATTTAGCGGTAATGAAAAAGTGGTCGATTTTTTACTCAAAGCTAGAGCAAACCCCAATGTAAAAAACAACGACGGTGCAACACCGTATGATTTCGCGATTGCCAAGAAAAATTTACAAATAGCACAACTGATAAAAATGTCAATGTAGGAGAGAGAATGAAGATAAAAGTAAATGGAGAGCTTAGAGAGATAGCAGAGAACTCATCGATGCTTGATTTGATACGTTCATTAGGGGTAGAAGAGAGGGTGATGGCATCTGCTCTAAATATGGAAATAGTAAAGCAAGATGGATGGGCTAGTACTCCCCTCAAAGAGGGAGACGTTATCGAACTACTCGATTTTGTTGGGGGTGGGTGACCTACATTGTCTAAAGAGGTGTTTTGTATGTATTTAAAAACTGGATTGCTTCGCTTTGCTCGCAATGACAAACCACCGTCACTGCGAGGTTTTGAAAAAACCGTGGCAGTCCATAAGAAGTTTAATTAGAGAACTCAATTACTCTTTTTCATATACTCCGCAACCAAGACGATTTGAGTACCGTTAATTTTACCTTCGATGAATTTAGCATCATCGGTGAGGTGGATGTTTTTAACAATCGTTCCACGTTTTGCGGTAAAACCTGCCCCTTTAACGTCTAAATCTTTGATAAGGGTCACTGTGTCACCCTCAGCTAAAATTGTCCCGTTACTATCACGGTGAACAACGGCACTATCTCCATCGTCATTGGATTTTAGCAATCCTTTATCAGCCCATGTTTTGACATCTTCTTCGAGGTACATCATATCGAGTAAATCTTGTGAACCGAGTGCGTGAAGCAATCGGTACGACATTACCTGAACAGCAGGGATTTCACTCCACATAGTATCGTTAAGAACGCGCCAGTGGTTGGCATCGAGATTATCGGGATTGGCAATTTGAGTACGGCAGGTTTCACACAGTGTGAGCGATTGATCGCTACTTCCATCTCCGATATTGAGCAGTTCTAAATTTTCTGTTGAACCGCAGAGTTCACATTGGGTAGTATCGCGCATAGTTTTCCTTTTAGGTTATAAGTTATGTTCCGTGTTGTTAAATTTTAGAAGATGTTTCTAAAGCAACGACAGCAATAGCATAATCGCCATCGTGGGTAATGGATACGGAGGTATGAGTGATCTTAAAAGCGTCTTGTACCTTTGGTGTTAAGGTGATTATTGGGGCGCCTTTGGATGACTTTGATAGAATTATATCGTGAAACCCGCATTCATGTCCAATACCGCATCCCAATGCTTTGGAACATGCCTCTTTGGCAGCCCAAAAACCAGCAGCGGTGCGTGGATTTTTTATAAGTGCTATTTCATTATCGGATAAAAATTTTGAGAGGGCATGATCGCCGAAACGCTCGATGAGACGTTTCATCCGATCAATTTTGATAAGGTCGATGCCGATCATACGCCGTTATTGAACAACGAAATCGACGAAATAGACGTTTTTGATTTTACCGTCTTTGGTACGTTGATTGAGTTCCGATACGATTTGCTCTTTCAATGACTCTTTCCCTTTGACAGTAGAAATCTCTTCGAGTGATTTAGAGGAGAGGATACGGATAATGACATCCCGTAAAACCGGTTTTTTCTTCTCTAATTCAACGGCTAATTCTTCCCCTTCGAGCTCAAGATTCATCTCAACTTTGAGGTATCGTCGTCCACTCTCAGAGAGGAGATTAACAGTAAAGAGCTCAAGTGGAAACATAATCCCAACTTCCGTAGATGGGGTATCAAGCCCACCGCTATTTCCCGTGGATTTACTTTCACCCTCGGTAGCTTTTTTCTCTTCACCTTCATGCGCTGGAGCTTCCTTTGTTGTTTTAGCCGATTCTCCCTCTGCTTCATGATTTCCCATCATCATAAAAGCGATTACACCACCTATGACGATAATTAAAAATAAAACAACAATGATAATAATCAGGAGCAGTTTTCCCGATTTTTTCTTCTCTCCACCCTCTGTGGCTGCCTCTTCTTCGTGCTCTTTTTCTTTATTAGCCATCCGTTGCTCCTATCTAAAACAAAATATTTCCTTTATTGTACCTCGAAACCTTTGAAATTTTGGTTGATTTGAGTAAACTTGTGAGATTAAAGTAGGGATAGGTTTATGATTGAATCAATTTTTGGATTTGTTGGTCGCCCTTTTTTAAATCTATTTGAGGGGATTGAGCGTTTTGGACTTTTTATACTCTTTCAAATGAGATTAATACGTCTCTATCCTAGAGTATTTAAACGTCCTAAAATATTATTAACACAAATAGATATTATTGGGTTGGGGTGTGTTGGTGTTGTTACGTTAACCGCACTGTTTACAGGGATGGTTGAAGCGATTCAGCTCTATAGCGGATTTCATCAGTTTGGGATTGAAAGTTTTATCGGTTACACGATTTTTCTCTCTATCTCAAAAGAGTTGGGACCTGTATTTGCCTCGTTAATGCTTATTTCACGCTCTATCAGTGCTATGGCCGCAGAACTTGGGACGATGAAAGTGAGTGAACAAATCGATGCAATCGATATTTTAGGGGTCGATTCAAAAGAATATCTTTTGGTTCCTCGTATTATTGCTACTGTTATTTCTTTACCGTTACTCGTTATTTGGTTTGACTTTGTTGCGATCTCATCAGCGTATTTAATCTCTACAGGTGCACTGGGTATTAATGGGGTCGTCTATCAAGATACCGTGATGCGATTGGGTGAGTTTAACGATATTATGGCGGGTGTCATTAAAGCATTCGTTTTTGGATGGATTGTTAGTGCTATAGGAAGCTATATCGGATATCACACCACGGGTGGAGCACGCGGTGTTGGAGAATCGACGATTTACGCAGTTGTCTATTCGGCAGTTGCTATTTTTATTGCAAACTACTTTATTTCGTCACTCTTTTTGTATCTAGATTGGTAATTAATCCCCTAGCTCGCTGAGGGGACGAAACTGGTAGGTTTCAGGATCATAATAATCTATTGCACCGGTTTCTATATCGTAGTACCAACCGTGGATAAATAGCTTCTCCTCTTCTGCCAATTTTTTGACGTATGGGTAGGTAAGGAGATTTTCGATTTGAGTAACGATGGAAAGTTGTTCCGTTGCACGAAGTAACTCCTCTTTGGGTGCGTCGTTCCCAAGTGTTATCATCGCCATGGTCTTAGCTTTTTCTCCTAGTGTAAGCCATTTGGCAGTATGCACCATCGAAGTTTGACAAGAACTTTTATAAAGAGCTGCGATTGCACCGCAATGGGAATGCCCGCATATAATAATTTCAGAGACTTCAAGTACACTGACCGCGTATTCTATAGCTGCTGCGGTGGAGTGAAAATCTTCATCCGGTTTATAGGGGGCAACAAAGTTTCCGATATTTCGAACGACAAATAAATCACCTGGATCGGATTGGATGATGAGATCGGGAATAACACGAGAATCCGAACATCCGATAAATAATGTACGAGGATTTTGTCCCTCTTTCACAAGGCTTAAAAGATGCGCTTCATTTTTTTTAAAGTAGGTTTGTTGAAAGGTTTCATTCCCCTCCGCAAACTCTTTGAGACGTTGGACACTTTGATCGGCGGCGTTTAGTGACACTCTTCAATCCCTAATTGTTTAATAATCGCTTCATACACTTTTCCACCTTCACGGTCACAATCGTCATGGTATTCAATCGTAATCATCCTTTTCCCTTCAGTCACGGCTCCACCGTAAATATTAGGGGTAATCGAACATAACGGTGTACATTCTTCAATCGCTTTTTCAATTAATTGGTGCTCTTCCTCGGTTGAATAGGCGAGTGAAAGTTTAGTGTAGAGCTCTTCTGATTTGTGGTCGGCAATAATAGAACATACTGGCATTAAATATCCTTCGTTTGTAATGGGTTATTATACGAAAATTTAGGTTAAAACCACTCCAATAATTTACTCACTTCATCAATTTCGTAACATTTTATGGAAGTTTTTTCGAGAGGCTTTTTCGGGATTAATGCTTTGGTAATCTGTTGAGAGGCTGCCTCTTTTAGTCGTTGATCGAGCTGATACACCTCACGAATATCACCCACGAGGGAAACTTCGCCGATAAATACCGTCTCTTTAGAGATGGCACGGTTGCGAAAACTGCTGATGATAGCGGCTAAAATTGCTAAATCGGCAGAAGTCTCGGTGATTTTTATCCCTCCAGTGATGTTGATGAAAACATCATAACTATTGAGAGGAATTTCGAGTTTTCGCTCCAATAATGCGAGAAGCATATTGAGACGGTTGTTCTCGAACCCTGTTGCCTGACGTTTCGGATTAGGGGCATGGGTATCGCTGACCAGTGCTTGTACCTCTAAAACAATGGGGCGAGTCCCCTCCATGATAACGGTGAGGGCAGAACCGCTTTGGGATTTGGTACGGTTAAAAAAGCGCGAGGAGAGATCTTTTGCCGATACCAAACCATCGTGGCGCATCTCAAATACTCCGATCTCACTGGTTGGACCAAAACGATTTTTAAATCCTCGGAGTATTCGGAGTTCATGTCCGCTGTCCCCCTCAAAATAGAGGACAACATCCACCATATGCTCCAACACGCGAGGTCCTGCAATGGAACCCTCTTTGGTGATGTGCCCGATGATAAAGATAGCAATACGACGCTCTTTGGCAATCCGCATCAAATCAAAGGTGATTTGGCGTACCTGTGTTACCGATCCGGGTGCTGAGGCAATGGTTTCAGAATAGAGCGTTTGGATAGAGTCGATGATAATACACTCATAAGAGCGTTCATGGAGCTCACTGAGAACCTGTTCCAGTCGTATTTCGGCGAGGAGAAAGAGATTATCGACATTGGCTCCTAGACGATTGGCACGGAGTTTAATCTGCCCTTCGCTCTCTTCACCCGATACATAGAGGACATTACGGTTTTGGCGTGCGAGGTTGGAACCGATTTTGAGTAACAGGGTCGATTTTCCAACCCCAGGACTTCCTCCGATGAGGACTAATGAACCGGGAACTACCCCACCACCGAGCACCATATCGAGTTCGGCATCATCACTGCTAAATCGCTCAGTGTGCTCTTCGACAATTTGAGTAATCTCTTTGGCTTTTGCACCAGCTAGTGGGGAGGAAGAGGTGGTAAGTTTGACGATTTCTTGTTGTTGTTCATTCAGCTCGATAAAGCTATCCCATCCACCGCAGTTGGTACATTTTCCCATCCATTTAGGGGTGGTAAATCCGCAGTGTTGACACTCAAATAAGGTTGATTTTTTCTTTGCCATATATTAGTTCATTTCGTAAAAATTGGATGCATAATTGTAGCAGAGAATACAATAGTACGTTAAAAAATGGCAAGGTGACATATATATCTATTTTTCATCCAGATAAAGAACTCCATTTTTAAAAGACATTTTTTCGGAACGAATTTTTTGAATGATGGAGAGATACGATTTACTAACGAAATCTAAGGATGCTAAATGTTGAAATTGCTCTTCAGCTTTATTCAAATCTCCGGTGTATAAAAGTGTGAGTGCTTCATGATAGGGGAGAAAAAAATTGCTATCGGATAATGATGACCACGGTTCATATACACGAACAGGAAGGCTACGACCTACAACGCCGATAAGACCTAATTCTCTGCAAACATAACGGTCACTGAGTAATAATTTGGTATCTTCTGAAATCATAATGTAGGTAGAAAATTGTTTATTGGCTGATTCTAATCGAGAAGCTAGATTTCCCGCATCACCGATAAAGGTATAATCAAACCGTTTTTCTGTCCCTAAATTACCGATAATTACTTCACCGGTGTGGATACCGAATCGGGTTTTGATGGCATAACCATAGCGTTCGACAAAATGAGGATTATACTCGTGTAAACGTTTTTGACACTGAAGAGCAGCTTCTACCGCGAGTATCGCGTGATCGTTTTGTGGGAGCGGTGCGTTCCAAAAAGCAATGATTGCGTCCCCCTCATATTTATCGATAGTCCCTCCAAGATCCATGATAATATCACTCATTAAACCTAAATATTCATTCAAAAAACGGGCTAATATTTCCGGTTCCATATGGGTTGATATGGTCGTGAACCCTTCTATATCGGAAAAGAGAATGGATAATGTTTCCCGTCTTCCTCCCAGTTTTAAATTTTCTGGATGTTTAATTAAAGAATCGATTACTTGTGGGCTAATATAACGGGAAAAAGCATTTTTAATAAAACGTTTTTGAGCACCTTCATGAAAATATTTAATCCCAAATGCACTAAGCCAAGCGAGGGTAATTCCAACAATAAAAACAGCAAGGTGGAACCAAATAGTAAAGTAATAGGTGATGATGCTAGTGATAATTACTAAAGTTAGTGCAATAATCGGATAGAGTGATCCTATCAATAATGAAGCATGGTAGCGTACACCAAATAAGATAGCAAAGATGATAACAAATAGTGCAATATAGGTGATACTTGAGGGTGCTTCGGATACAAAATCGTTGTGCAGTAGATTGTCTAATATCGTTGCATGAATTTCTGCTCCGGGATAGACATTTTGTAAAGGGGTACTTTTTAAATCCATAAGACCGGGTGCGCTAACACCGATAATGACGTAGCTATTTTTAAATGTAGTAGAGGGTATCATCCCCTTTTTTCCCTCATCTTCTAAAATTTTGGATGCTATAACGGATGCGGCATTAAAAGTTTTATAAGTTTGAGATGGACCATGATAGTTAATAATTGCTTTATATTCAGAGGTCAAAGGGGTACATTGATGATTGAGGCAAAATTGTTTTTCAAAATAGTGGTAGGTTGACGAGGGATGAGAGATTAAATATCCACTAAGAGATAAAGAGGGGACATTGAATCCGTCAAATGATTGAACTAAAGTTGTTTTTCGAGTGATACCATCACTATCGGGTATTGATACAACCGAGCCAAGTGTATTAAAAGCCGATCCAATTGGCTCGGTTGGAAAGGAGGCATGGGTATGAGATATTGTATCGATCATGATTGGCTGGTAGATTGGTTTTAGAAGTTCTTTTGGCCATTGAATACTCTCTCCTTGGGTTGAACTCAGAATCACTGCCCCTACGCTATTGTTATCTATTAATGAACTGGCAAAACGTTGGTCATCTTGTTTACCGTAAAAAGAGGGTTCAGAGAAAAGCATATCAAATAGTATGGCTTTCGCTCCCCCTTTTTTACAATGATCAACGATAGCGGAGTACATTTCTCTAGGCCATGGCCATGAGAGATTATTGTTATTCTCAGCCCAATCGAGCGAACTTTGATCTATAAGTATAAGTTTAATCGATGGATCGTGTTTCGTTGGTTTGCTTAAATAGGTAACTCGAAGATCCCACAAACCATTCTCAAAACCATCAAGAGTATGGGTAAATTGAGCAAAAAATACAATAAGCACAATAACTACCGCCAAAGCAGTAGAGTGAATAATTGGGTTTTTCATTTTAAATTTTTGCTAAATTTGTTTGAAAACGGTTATTTCGGATTATCGGTATTTCAATTTTGAGGGGATTTGCTTCTTCAATCGCTTTTAGGCGATCTGATGGAGATGGATGAGTTGAAGCAAAGCCCGTTTGTCCCGGTTTTATTTTTTGTTCCATTAAATGGAGCATTTCACTCATAGAAGAGGGGTTATACCCAGATTTTTCAAGGATAGCGAGTGCAGTTTTATCAGCTTGCATCTCATATTCTCGTGAATATCCATTGACAATCATAGTGTTGACGATATCACTGATACTCCCTTCAAAAGTTGTAACGAGTTTTGCAATATTTTTATTGGAGTAATGTTTTGATGCTTCGATAGTGAGTACTGAACCCATTTCACTCCATCGACTGCTTTTAATCGTTTGCAGTCCGTGACGGTTTGTGATGTGAGCAAGTTCATGTGCGATAATTGCGGCAACGGCATCTTCACTTCCAGCGCATTGCAAAATACCCCGTGTTAAGAAAATAAAACCTCCCGGTGCCGCAAAGGCGTTAATTTCATCAGAATCTAAAATTTGAAAATGGTAACCTCCATAAGTATGTGGCAACTCTGAATGGAATGATAATTGATAACCGATTTGATTGACATAACTCTGTGCTTTACTATTGGAATAAGGCTTATAACGACTTAAAATTGTTGCAGAAACGGTTCGTCCGATGTAATATTCTTGTTCGGGAGTGATATCTTCCATTGATTTAACTAACGTATTACTAAGTTTTGAGATCGATTCTCGCTTTTCGTGTGAGACACCTGTTAATGACATATAATTATCCAATGCCGCCGGTGTTAACATCTTATCCATATCTTGGACACAGCCACCAAAAAACAGTGCAATAAATAGCATAATAAATAGTTTCATTTTTTCCCTTTACTCTGCCAACTTGCCATTTTTGACAAATTGTTGTTGTGTATCAGATGAAATTTGATACTTTTCCATCGCATCGACTAAATCAAAATGGAGTTTTGGATTTTTATCTCGATATTGTGATTCAACTTGAGCGTTAAAGCCTTTGCCAGCCATAATAACTTCATTACTAGAAACATTTTGGGGAGCATTGTCAGATAGGTCTGAAAGTACTATTTCCTTAGTGGTCAATGCAGATGAATGGAGCCACCCTTTTTTGGACGTAGCTTTTACTTCAACCCATTCCCCATTTTTTTGAATCGATGTTACCGATTCACCATAATGTAACGATTGGAGTGTTTTTCCTAAAAAAGAGGGGGTGCTTTTGAGTGCGGCAGCTTTAATCTGAACGTTCATCGTCTCAGCATTTACTAAAGTTGAGCACAGTATGGTGAAGAAAATAACACTTTTAAATCTCATTTTCACATTTTCTCCTATAATGGCAGATTATTCTTTTTATAATACCAACATTTTACATAAAATCATTATATTTGATTTATTTTAAATTTAAAGTGATGCAATATTGTGAATTTTTGATATATATATATATATATGTATATATATATATATGTTTTAAAAATTAGTAAAATTTATGTTATTGAAGGATGTTTATATAAAGGGAAGATTCCCTTTACAGTAGTGATTATAAAAAATTATGAATTTTTTTCTTCCCCAAAAATAGCGTCCAAAATTCCATCGACAAATTCGTATTTATTAAATGGAATTAGATGTTCGGGCTGTTCTCCAACACCGATATAGAGGATAGGGAGTTGTAGTGCGTAAGCGATAGAAAATACAGAACCCCCTTTGGCAGTGCCGTCGAGTTTGGTGATGATGATTCCATCAACTCCCACCATCTCGTTAAATGCTTTGGCTTGAGAAATAGCCGATGATCCTTGCGTCCCGTCTAAAATCAAAATTTTATGATGAGGTGCTCCACTATGGGCTTTATCACAGATACGGACGATTTTTTTAAGTTCATTCCCGAGATTGGTTTGGGTGTGCAATCGTCCTGCGGTATCGATAATAACTTGCTCAAACCCGCGTGCTTTAGCCGATTCGATAGTATCGTAGGCAACGGCGCTAGGATCGTGTCCTTGACGAGAGGAGACGATAGGGATTTCGAGTTTATCTGCCCAACGGGTGAGCTGCTCGATAGCGGCTGCTCTAAATGTATCGGCAGCACCGAGGATCACACGCTCCCCGTTATTGAGGTGATGTTGTGCCAGTTTTGCAATGGTCGTCGTTTTTCCTGCACCGTTTACCCCTATAATGAGGCTTACCGTCGGTTTGTCGGGATTTTGTGGAAGGGTGTTTTGGGCAAAACTCAATGTCGCAAGGAGCTTGGAACGGAGCTGGTCGCGAGTAATATTTTCATTATAAAGCTCACGTAAAATGATTTCAACGAGATCGTATTCGATATCGGATTCAAGGAGAATATTTTCTAAATCACTTTTACTAATCGTCGCTTTTTTTTCAGGGATTAGGGTATTGATTGCTTCGACTGTTTTTTGAAGACCTTTTTTGATAAAACTAAACATAATTATTTTCCTAACGCTTGAGCAATATCGCTATCAATCATCTCTTCGGGTGTTGCACCTTCATAATGGGTAACGTATTGTCCGTTTTTATACATTACCATCAACGGAATCGGAAACTGTTGTCCAACACCTATAGTAGAGGCGATGGCACGAGAGAGATCTTGGTTTTGTGCTTTGTTTGAGATACGATATTCTCCACCGTATTTTTGTTTGAATTTTTCGAGTTCATCGTTGCTCACATCATCTTCAATAGTGATTCCCATAATGATAAGATTATCACCGTATTTTTTTTGTAAATTTCCAAGATGTTTCACTTCAGCACGACACGGTGGACACCAAGTAGCAAAGATATCAAACAAAACCACTTTGTCTTCTCCTGCATCGAGAGTAAAATTTGTTCCCCGTTTTTCGACGTTATATGATTTGCCTTCAGTATCGAGAAGATTAAAATTAGCGGTAGATACCATCGACTCTTCACTGGATTTTTCTCCGCATCCGGTTAAAAAAAAAGATATGGTTACTAATGGGACAAAAAGAAGTACAGCTAGACGCATATAAAAAACCTTTAATTCGATAAAATTAGGGTGATTATAACGAAGCAAAGGTAAAAAGTGACCAAAAGCGATTTTAGAAGTGAGTGTTTAAAACGGCACAAATCTCTCTCTCCCCATACAAAAAAATATCGAGATTTTCGTGTTAATCACCATCTTATGAATATACTTCGTCATCATAAGGGGAAACGTATCCTATTTTATTGGCCATTTGGATTTGAAGCCGATATCCGTCGTACAATCTTTGCCCTTAGAGCGAAAAAAACAATATATTTACCGTTTATGGATGACATCAGTTTCAAAATGGTACCATTGAGATTGCCGTTGGAACATAAAGCTTTTGGGATTTATGAGCCACGGAATTCGTGTTTAAATATAAAATTAATTGATATAGCTATAGTTCCCGTCGTGGGTGTGGATGGATCCGGTGCTCGAATAGGATTCGGCAAGGGTATGTATGATCGTTTTTTCCCCACACTTAAGGCGAAGCCGTTAACCATTTTTGTACAGTCGCACTACTGTTATACACCAAAATTATTGTGTGATGATTATGATGTGCGCGGTGATATTTTAATCACTCCCGAGGGGATTCGTAGTTTAAAGGATAGTAATGTTAGAAGAACTACTCGTCAGTGGCAGTTTCGCCATGGTAGGTGTAGTCGTCGGATTTTTAATTGCTAGAAAAATTTCTTTTTCACAATTCGATCATTATGAAACGACAGCAAAAGCAAAAGCGAATGCAATAGAATCGGAAGCACATATTCTTTTATCCAGAGCGGTTGAGAGATCCGAGTCTATCGAAAAAGAGGCGGTACGTAAATACGAAGAGGCATATAATCGTGCAAAATCGGATTTGAGTGCTCAAGAATCGGCGTTGCACCAAATGAAAAGTGATTTTGAATCTTTTCGAACCAGTGAGACGGCATCGATCGATCATGCACGTAATACCCTCGAAAACGGAAAACTCAATCTCAGCCGTAATGAACAAGCATTAGAGAAATTAAAAGAAGAGTACCTTGCTAAAATGGGTCAAATTAGTGGATTGCTGGAAGAGCGCTCAGGATTATCACTCAATGACGCAAAAGCATTGTTAATGGATGAAGTAAGAGAGCGTTTTCGCAGTGAATTAGGTCGATTAACCCGCGAATTAGAAGATCAGAGTAAAGAACAATTGAAACGTAAAAGTGATCGTATTTTAGCGATAGCAACATCCCGTTTTGCGGGAGAATTTGCCTCTGAGCGGTTGATTAGTGTAATCCATTTGGAGAGTGATGAACTCAAAGGGCGCATTATTGGTAAAGAGGGACGTAATATTAAAGCGATTGAGATGATTACGGGGGTTGATATTATTATCGATGAGACCCCAAACACGATTATCGTCAGCTCTTTTAATCTTTATCGACGTGCTATTGCGACAAAAACGATTCAATTGTTAGTAGAAGACGGACGTATCCAACCCTCACGCATCGAAGAGGTGTATCAAAAAGTGAGTGATGAGTTTGAAGAGGCAATTTTGCGTGAAGGGGAAGAGATAGTCTTTGATCTAGGATTAGGGATGATGCATCCTGAACTCTTAAGACTCGTCGGACGTTTGCGTTATCGCGCCAGTTATGGACAAAATGCACTGGCACACACTCTTGAAGTTGCTCATTTAGCAGGGTTGATGGCAGCTGAGATGGGGGGAGATATCCGCCTAGCTAAGCGTGCCGGATTGTTGCACGATATCGGTAAGTCACTGACTCAAGAGGGTAATGGAAGTAATCATGTCGACTTGGGAGCAGAAGTGTGTCGACGATTGGGTGAAGATCCTGTTGTCATCAATGCTATTTTTGCCCATCATGCCCAAGAAGAGATTAAAAGTATCGAGTGTGCATGTGTCTGCGCTGCAGATGCTCTCTCTGCCGCACGTCCGGGAGCACGACGTGAAGTGTTGGAAAACTTTGTCCGTCGTGTTAGTGAAATCGAAGAGATTGCAACCCAAAAATATGGGGTAAAACAAGCGTATGCTATCAATGCGGGACGCGAAGTACGTGTAATCGTTAATGCTCAAACTATTAATGATGATGAGAGTGCTTTATTGGCACGGGAAATTGCGGATGAGATAGCCCAAAAAGTGCAATTTCCCGGAGAGATTAAAGTTAATGTAATTCGTGAAAGCCGTAGCGTCGAGTATGCGAGATAATAATTTTATGCAATTTATTTAAAAATATAATAATGATGTGATATGAAAATGGTATCATTATAGACTAATCAAGAATAATCTTAAAGCATGAAGAGAGAAATAGTATGAACAAAGAAGAGACTTTAGTCCATTTGCGTAATGCAAAAAAAGCCCACATAACATGGGTACAGCGTGCGCATGCCCTTATTGAAGGTTTACCGATTGAGAAAGAGCAAGTCCCAGTAGGGTGTACAGAATGTAAATTTGGTTTGTGGTTTTATGGTGAAGGTCAGGCTCTTGGGATGATACCAAATATGGATTGTCTTAAAGAGATTGAAAAATTGCATTACGAATTGCACGATATTTACATGAAAATTTTTAAAATCTATTTTAGCGATGATGACCGTTCGCTTTTTTCAAAATTGTTTGGTACTCGTAAAAAAATAAGTGCAGTTAATCAAGAGGTTGCAGAAGAATATTATCATCAACTCAAAGCGGTATCGGAAAGACTTGTTGAAGGGATTGATAGACTCGAGAGACGCTTATTTGCCCTCCAAGAGAATACCTTTGTAAAACTTGCTTAATGTTCCATCTCTGAATCATCGTAGGGGTCGAGATGGATCAGAGGATGAACCGTGCTCTCAGGAAAACAGTTTTTGAAAGCCAGTTCAATCTTATCTCCGACTTGATGAGCATCGAACAACGATGTGCTGATACTAAAAACGGCATGAACGCTGATATAAATATGGGAACCCGAATGACGGGTCAGGAGATCATGATACGAGGTAAGACCGCTCTCATCTTCTAAAATTGCTGTTATTTTTGCAACATCTTCGGGTGGAAGTGCTGCATCAAGGAGCATCATAATACCGTCTTTGATTAGAGGAAAAGCCGAATAGATCATGTAGGCACTAATCCCTATTCCGAGGATAGGGTCAATAATTGTGTAATCGGTTAATGTAATCAAGACTAAAGAGACTAAAACGGCACCATTACTCAAAAGATCGGTTTTGTAATGGAGTGCATCCGCTTTTATAACCATGTTTCCTGTTTTTTTCGCAACAACAGATAAAAAAGTTACTAATCCTGCTGTGATAATGATCGAACCTACCATCACCCAAATAGAGATATCCAAATGTTGTATCGGCTCATGTTGTACCATTTTTGAGATGGCTTCATAGAGGATAAAGAGGGCAGAAAGTGAGATGATCGTCCCCTCGATAACCGCTGCTAGCGGTTCGAGCTTACGGCGACCAAAGTTAAATTGCTCATCAGGTGCTTTGTCTGAATTATGAAGAGCAAAATAGTTAAATGCCGAGACAACCATATCGAGTAATGAATCGACAGCAGAGGCGAGTACGGCGACAGAACCGCTGATAATACCAACGGTTAGTTTGAAGGCAACGAGGATGAGTGCCACGGAGCTGGAGATGAGGGTTGCTTGTTTTTCAATACGCATGAGGGGATTTTAGCGAAGAATTGTTAAAATTATGGTTTTAACAGTGAGGATAAAAGCCGTGAACTTAGTGGAGATTCGCCAAGAGCGTCAAAAATGGATGACGTGGAAAAATATTGCCCCTTTACGCGAAGCGTTGGGAAATCTTCCTGATGTTGTTACGGAAGCAACTACAGGTGATTGTGTCACTATTTCAAGCAATGAAAATGTCGATATTGTTGAGTTAGAAAAAATAGCTCGACTCATGATGCCATGGAGAAAAGGGCCGTTTGACCTCTTCGGGTTGTGTATCGATACCGAGTGGCGCAGTGATTTAAAATACAACTTTCTCCGTCCCTATTTTAATTTAATGGGTAAAAAAGTAGCTGACATCGGATGCAATAACGGCTATTATATGTTCCGTTTTCTCGAAGATACTCCTGCTAAAGTGGTTGGGTTTGACCCTTCGGCACTTTTTAAATCGCAGTTTGATTTTATCAACCATTTTGTCAAAAGCGAAATAGTGTATGAGTTGTTAGGTGTAGAACATCTCCCGTTTTATGAAGAGAAATTTGATACTATTTTTTGCCTTGGGGTGTTGTATCATCGAAGCGACCCTGTAGGTATGCTCAAAGATTTAGCCAAAGGTTTGGCAGAGGGGGGTGAGATTTATCTCGATACCTTTATTATTGAGGGAGATGAACCTTATGCCCTCTGTCCAAGCGAGAGTTATTCGAAAATTACCAATGTCTATTTTGTCCCGACCCTTAAAGCGTTGGAAAATTGGTGCTTACGTGCGGGGTTTAAATCGTTTGAGGTATTGGGAACGGTGGTAACGACATCAGACGAACAACGGAAAACCGATTGGATTGAATCGCAAAGTCTTGAAGATTTTCTCGATCCTGCCGATAATAGCAAAACAGTAGAAGGGTATCCCGCACCGGTGCGAGGATACGTACGACTTAAAAAGGGGTAATTTTGGCAAAAGAGCGTAACGAGGAAGAAGATGTTTTGCAAGTGGTATCCAACCAGCAAGATTCTCTAAACACCCATGAAAAAATTAGTAATACATTCAGCGGTGAAGTAATTGCTTTGAGGGCAGGGTATGCAAAAGTACTTTTAGAGACGATTGAGGTGATGCGTGCAGATGATGTTGGATTGGTTCACGGGGGGTTTATTTTTAGTGCTGCCGATTTTGCAGCGATGGCTGCCGTGAATGCACCTAATGTCGTTTTAGCTTCGTGCAATTGCCTTTTTCTCTCACCCGTACGAGTAGGAGATCATGTTACCTTTGAAGCAGAAGAGCATCAAAAAGAGGGGCGTAAACGTACCGTTAGTGTTAAAGGGTATGTTCACGAAATTAAAGTTTTTGAAGGGGATTTTAAAACTGTTATCACCGAGCGCCATGTTTTGCGTCTCGATTTGCTTAAAAATATCGAAGAGTAAGGGGTTAGAACATTCGTAGCCAGTAATCGGCGTTTCGTTGTTCCCTAGAGAGAGTGGTACTCTCTCCATGCCCCGGATAGAGGGTTCTTTCATAGGGTATTTTTTTCATTTTTTCCAAACTTTTTTTCATATCCTCCGCGTTAGAGTAGGGGAAATCATACCGTCCGATAGAGTTTTGAAATAAAAAATCTCCGCTAAACATCACATCGTCTATCTCAATCATCGAACATCCCGGACAATGTCCTGGAAAATGGTGAAATTTGACACTAATACCTCCGATATCAAGTGTTTGATCCCCCTCGACTTCAACATCAGGAGTTGAGGGGGGCAATCCCGGCATAAAACTACTGGAGGTGAGAAGAGGAACGTCTCCTTTAGGGGTATAGAGAGGTATTTTAAGTGTTTCTTTGAGCTCTTTATTACTCCATACATGATCGAAATGACCATGGGTATTAAGAATAGCGATTGGGTTCGTGACGTTTGCCATTACCCACGGTGTTGCTCCGACACCCGGATCGATGATAATCTCTTTGCCATCGATTTTGACAATATAACAGTTGGTTTGATACTCGCCCATCGGTTGTTTTAAAATTTCCATACAGTGCTCTTTTTATGAGAATTGTAGCATAGGTTAGCATATCGGGTAAATTTAAGAATTTAAGAATTTTATTTATACTAGAATACAATATAGGTATTGAACGTGAAAATATATAGTTTAACCGCTAAATTAAGGAAGAATTTATGAATATTAAAAATCAATTGCGTATGGTTAATTTTGCTATTCTGATTATCTTGGTGTTAAGTAATGTTATCACTTACATAACGGTAGAAAAAATTAAGATAGGTGGTGAAAGCTATAATGAGATTATTGCAGACAAGGATCTTATTGCTGATGTTATGCCTCCGCCCCTTTATCTTGTGGAAGCTCGTTTAGTAGTACGGGATTTGATACGTCCAAAAAATGCTCCGAAGATGGATCAGATTATAGATCAATTGGCGAAAATTGAACAAGACTATAAAGATCGTCATGCGTATTGGGAGAGTAATAAGTATGTCAATGATGAACTAAAAAAAGAGCTTACTGGAGAGAGTTATAAACAGGCTTTGGAATATTTTAATATTTTAGATAATCGATTGATACCGCTTGTTAAAGCTGGAAATTATGAAGAAGCTGAAGATGTTCAAAGCAAAGTTTTACGCTCCTATTTTAATGCTCATGAAGAGGCTATTAATCAATTTGTAGTCAAACTCAATGAAGAGGTCAAAAATGACGAATCAGATGGGGAAAAGATTGAAAAATCAGGTAAAGCGACACAAATTATTATCGCAATTTTGAGTTTTTTTATTATCAATATTGGATTGTTATGGCTTAGTAATAGAATATTACGTCGATTGGGTGAGATTGATGTAGTGGTACGTGAAATGGCATCAAGTGAAGCTAATTTGTCAAAACGGGTTATACTCAAAGGTGAAGATGAAATTTCGGATGTTGCTAACAATTTTAACCGGTTGCTTGATAACGTAGAAGAGGTTGCTAAAAAAGCGGAAGAACATGCACTATCGGCTCAAAATGCACAAAAGTCGGCAAGTGAAAGTTTGGATCAGTCGAGTCTTATGATTGCACTTGCCGATCAGATGACGCATGGTGCATTAAGTGGGTCGAAAGATTTGCAGTCTCATATGACTCAGACGATAGATAGCGTTACAACTATTACGGGTTTAAATGATAAAACTACTTCGGTGATGGAGTTGGTACAAGAGAGTACGGGTGCAATCATGGATTCTATCACCCATGTTGTGGTAATGATTAATGAGATGCGTACTAATACTGAAAGTTTAAGTCGAAGTATTGACGAAATCGGTCAAGTTATTGCTTTGATTAAAGATATTTCCGATCAAACCAATCTTTTGGCATTGAACGCCGCTATTGAAGCCGCACGTGCAGGAGAACATGGACGAGGATTTGCTGTTGTTGCCGATGAGGTGCGTAAACTTGCAGAACGGACGCAAAAAGCGACACAAGAAGTTGAGATGACCATCAATGTTCTTAAACAAAATGCTGCAACTATGATTGAGAGCAGTGAGACGACAGAAGAACAAGCGACACAGTCAAGTCAAAAACTCGATGAGTTTAAATACTCTTTGGACGATTTAATCACGAATACGTCGGTGATTAAAGGGCATAATGAAGCGATTGCTTTTGAAATATTCGGTATTTTGGCAAAACTTGATCACCTTGTGTTTAAATTCAACGGATACAGCTCGATTTTCAAATGTGAATTGCAAGGAACATTTGCCAATCATCATGATTGTCGTTTGGGCAAATGGTATGAACACGGTGATGGTAAAAAAGCGTTTGGACATACACAATCATATATTCGCCTTGAAGCTCCGCATAAAGCGGTTCACGATAACGTCCATAGAGCATTGGAGTGTATTGCACAACATAATTGTGTTGAGCGTAAGCAAGAGATTATAGGGGCATTCGCTGAAGTAGAACGTAACAGTGCAATATTATTTGAGATATTGAACCAAATGATTGGGGAGAGAATACATCATTAAGGGAGTGTATAATTCTGATTATGGAACTTTATGCAACCCTAGAACAACTCATAACTGTGGATAATCCGTTCGAAAAACTGTCGGCGTTTAAACCATTTTATCTGCGATATCTTGATAATGGATTTACAGTGGATTATTCATCTGAGCCAAAAATATTCGAATATCCTTCGTACAGTCGATTTTGTACTATCGTTGATCCCAAAACAGTCCCGAAACGTAATAAACTCGACACTCCTGAAGGTCAAATTTTGCTTCTTCATGCGGTGGCTCATATCGAATACAGCGCTATCGATTTAGCACTCGATGCGGCGTATCGATTTCGTGATGTTGGAGAAGAATTTACTCGTGATTGGCTCAAAGTGGCCGAAGATGAGGTGCGCCATTTCGAGATGATTGAGGCATTATTAAAAGAGTTAGGGAGCTTTTATGGAGCATGTCCCGTACATGATGCCCTTTTTGAAGCGTCGATGCGGACGTTAACGTTATTGGAACGTATGGCAGTTGTTCCTCGTTATCTTGAAGCAAACGGTTTGGATGCTACACCGTTGATTTTAGCCAAATTGATTCCGTTGAAGAAAAATACGATGGTTGAAAAAATCATTTCTGCATTAGAGGTGATTTTAGACGAAGAGATTGATCATGTGCAACGTGGGGATCGATGGTTTAAAATAGCATGTGAACGTCAACGATGTGATAGTGATATCTATTTTGAAATCGTTGAGAGGTATTATCCACGAAGTTTTCCCCGTCGGGTCGGAATCAACTGTAAGGCTCGAAAATTAGCCGGATTTAGTAGTGAAGATTTGAAACAAATTTCATTAGTGGATTGTTAACAACTTAATGCAAAAAATTAGTTATAATACAAATAGTTAATATTCCAGTAAGGTGTTTGTGTGAATAAGTATGAATTAATTAGTCGCTATTTGAGTGGTTTTTTAGATCATGAAGTTCACAAAACTGGCTTTAAAAAGGTAGTCGTAGGATTGAGCGGTGGGCTCGATTCCGCTGTGGTGGCGGTTTTGGCGCATCAGGTGTTTGGTGATAATTTACTCTGTGTCAAAATGCCTTCGCACTATTCGTCTCAAAGTTCACTGAATGATGCGGATGCGTTGTGTGAGCGTTTCGGGATTCGTTCTGAGGTGCATACTATCGAGCCGATGCTCAGAGCGTACCAAAATGAGACGATGTCACCGCTTCGAATCGGGAATCTTTCTGCTCGGTTACGAATGGTTACACTTTTCGATATTTCGGCACGAGAAAACGCTTTGGTTCTTGGGACGAGTAACAAAAGTGAACTGATGCTCGGGTATGGAACTCTCCATGGTGATTTAGCAAGTGCTTTGAATCCCATCGGCGATTTGTATAAAACCGAAGTATTTGAGTTAGCCCGTTATCTTGGTGTAAACGATTCAATCATTTCCAAACCTCCATCGGCTGATTTGTGGGAGGGCCAGAGTGATGAGAACGAAATAGGGTATCCCTATTCAGAACTTGACCGTGTACTCAAGCTCTACGTCGAATCACGTCTCACCAAAGAGGAGCTGATTGCCCAAGGTGAAAAAAAAGAGTTAGTTGAATTAATTATCGAAAAAATTTATCGAAACCAGTTTAAGCGTCGAATGCCGATTATTGCTAAATTGACATCACGCACATTGAATCATGATTTTAATTATCCAAGAGATATAACCTTATAAGGAGCATTGTATGAGTATCCCATTTTTTAGAGTTGACGTTGGCGGAGATGAGCGCGAAAAAATCGATGAGGTGTTTGATGGCGAAGCTCCGAATATTATCGAAGATTTAGAAGCGGCATTTGAGAGTTATATCGGCTCAACGTTTGCCCTTGCGACCTCACATGGTACATCGGCACTTCATTTGGCGATGTTGGCAATCGATTTAAAACGGGGAGATAAAGTACTCTGTTCGATTAACGCTTATCCGAGTGTCCCCGAAGTGGTACGTCATTTCGATGCGGAACCGATTTTTATCGATATCCATCTCGATTTGTTTAGTATCGATTTGGATAAGCTCGAAGCCTATTTGAGTGAGAATAAAAGTAAAAAGCTCAAAGCGGTGATTGTTTCGCATATAGCCGGTCAAAGTGTCGATTTGGATCGTCTTTATGCTATTGCCAAAATGTATGAGGTGAAAGTAATTGAAGATGCTTCCGATGCGCTCGGTGCTACCTATAAAGGTAAAAAAATCGGTTCTACCGGTGCGGATATTACCTGTTTTGATTTTAGTCCCCATTTGCGTCCGAATGTTTGCAATGGCGGGATGATGGTGAGTAATGATGAAGACATTATAGAGAGGGCAAAATCACTGCGTCATCATGCAATGCAAGTGGATGATGATTCGCTAGGATACGTATATGATGTAACCGACATCGGAAGTCAATATACTATGAGCCCTTTGGATGCGGCAACGATTTTGGTGCAACTCGAAAAACAAGATGATATTATTGCGCGTCAACAAGAGATAGCGGCTATTTTTAATGAACGTCTCTCTGATGCACCGCATATCTCTTTGCCGGTGGTAGAGCAAGAGCATGCTTTTTCGCTCTATATTATTAAAATCGATAAAAACCGTGATTCGTTTGCCCGTGAGTTAAAGGAACGTGGGATTGAAACGGGATTGCATTATATCCCTATTCATTTGCTCAGTTATTATAAAGCAAAATATTCGCTTCGTATTAATGATTTTCCGGTTGCGTTACGCAATTATTCTCAAGTCCTTTCTATCCCATGTCATGGTGCGCTCAGTGATGAGGATGTGGAAGAGATTTGTGATGCAATTTTGGATGTGGCATCGACACGCGTTTGAAACGTTTAGCGATTCTTTGGGGTGAACAGTATCTTTATCACCCCACTCGCATTCAAAAAATTCTCTCTTTTTTACTCTTACCTTTCACGTTACTTTATTGTCTAATCGCTTATATCCGTTATTTGCGTAGCAGAGCGAAAAATTTTGGAATTCCTGTCGTGAGTGTTGGGAACCTCACGGTAGGTGGAAGTGGTAAAACACCGTTGGTGATGGAACTCTCTCGCCATTTTAAACGTCCGGCTATTGTATTACGGGGCTACGGTCGTCAAAGTCGTGGGATGGTTGTTGTTAAAGATCGGACGATTCTTTGTGATGTAGTTCAATCGGGGGATGAAGCGATGCTTTATGCGCAATCTCTCCCCCATGCTGTGGTCATTGTCTCGGAAAAGCGTGAGAGGGCAATTGCGGAAGCTCTCTCGATGGGATGTGATATGGTATTGCTCGATGATGGATACGGCAAACATTCGATTAAAAAGCTAAACCTCATTATCCATGTAAAAACTCCTAATACTTTTTGTCTTCCAAGTGGTCCGTATCGTGAAAAATTATGGAGCCGTAAAAATGTTGTGATTGTGCGAGAAGAGGAGTCTTTTAAACGTCATGTGAGTATTACCAATCCGACTGAGACTATGGTTTTGGTTACGGCGATTGCTCGACCTGAGAGGCTTGATCCCTATCTGCCCGATGTAGTAGAGAAAGTTTATTTTGAAGATCATCATTTTTTTAGCGAACATGAACTGGGAGAGATTCTAAAGCGACATAATGCGACAAGCCTCTTGGTAACTCGTAAAGACTTGGTTAAAATGTCATCGTTTAAATTTAATTATTCTATTTTGGAACTCAGCTTAGAGCTTGATGAGACATTAATAACGACTGTAAAGGAATATGTTTATGCAAAAAAAGATTGATACCGTCAAAACCCTGATGGACGCGATGCCGTTCATCAAAGAGTTTCGTGATGAAATCGTGGTCATCAAATACGGTGGTTCGGCTCAAACTTCCGATGAACTTAAAGCCAAATTTGCCCAAGATATCGTATTGCTTCACCTCGTCGGGGTAAAAGTGGTAATCGTACACGGTGGTGGAAGCCGTATTTCTCAGCTTTTGAGTGATCTCAAAATCCCGACCGAGTTTATCGATGGTGAACGGGTCAGCACCCCCGAAGTGATGCGAATCGTCGAGATGGTTCTCAGTGGTGAGATTAATAAAGAGATCACCTCATTGCTCAACTCCTACGGTGCCAAAGCAATCGGTATTAGCGGTAAAGATGCCCATTTTTTGCGTGCAAAACCCAAAGACGAAGCAAAATTCGGGCTTACGGGGCGCGTCGAGAGTGTGAAAGCGGATGTAATCCATAATTTGTTGCGCGAAGGGTTTATCCCCGTCATCGCCCCTATCGGTTCTGATCCTATCGTCGGTCATCCAGGATACAATATCAACGCCGATCTTGCCGCTTCAGCAGTCGCGGCAGCTATAGGAGCGTGTAAAGTGATCTTTATGACCGACACTCCGGGTGTATTAAATAACGATAAAGAGCTTTTTTCAACCCTCAGCGAAGCGGAAGTTGAAGCGCTCAAAGCTGATGGAACGATTAGTGGCGGGATGGTTCCCAAAGTGGACTCATGTCTCGAAGCGGTCGATATGGGGGTAAAAAAAGCCCATATTATCGACGGACGGATCGAACACGCGATTTTGCTCGAACTCTTCACTTCTGAAGGCGTTGGGACACAAATTACGCTGTAGTCCTTAGCGATATTTTGTTTCGATCCCCACTAGGGTACGATAGAGTTTTGCCCCATCAGCTTTTGCCCCTTTTACATACACCTTTTTCCCATCATGGGCAAAAAATGTCAACTCTAAGGGAGCGTTGCTATCTCCTGAAGCGAGTATGGCGATATCATCGGGTGAGATGGTAAAACTGGTGAGCACTTTTTTCGTCATAAAATCGATCTGAGGATAGGCAGCGTAGACGAGTTCGGAACAGACAATTGTCTCCGTAGTGTTGACGTTGAAATCAAAATCGTATTTTTTTCCGAAATGGCTCATCGCCAAATCGAGTGATGTACGCATCGCATCGGCTTCGAGTCTGTTCGGGCGTAAAACTGCTACATCATCGATGTTCATAAAGTGCTCTACACTGTTAAGCACTACTCCCTCACGTAACGCTTCGAGGATTACTTTCCCCTCACGAATCTGATCGAGATGTTTGCGGACGAATGGGGTATTGAGTGCACCCAGTTCACGAAGCTGCTCATACGTACCGATGTAAATCGCCGCGTGACCGAAATGTCCTGGGATCGTTTTATCGGTGAGGGCAAAAGGTGTCTTTTCGAGGAGGATGTCTCCCGGCTTCAGGTTGGTAGAGAACTCTTTTAGAAATTCTTTATCATTACGGAGTTTACCGCTTCGCCATCGCACCATCCCCATCGTATTTCCTAATCCTTTAGAGAAATTGAACTTCAATTTATCGACCGCAGAAAATGGTAGTTCTACTGTGCGAGAGACGAGTGCACTGACCTGATCGGCGATCTCTTTAAATGCATTATCGCCTCCGAGTGTTACCCGCATCGGTGAGCGGTCGATGTATTCATAAAGTGTACGTATAGACTTATCACCATTGGCAACATAATAGGCGATAGATTTGCGGTTATCCTCGAAAAATCGGATAGCATCGAGCATGGTCGGACGGTAGGCAATGGCGTTAGAACGCATTAGAGAATCTTTGTAAAAATTTTCTTCTACGCCATATTCAGGATAAGCTTCATTGAGCTTTTCGCGGATTGCTTTTTTATCTCCTATGTGTTTTTCCATAAAACTGGCATTATCATAGAGGGTCAGTGCTGCCGCCATCGAAATGAGGATTGATTCGATACGGTCACGGTCGTCGATGGAGCCATCAGTGCGGTAAAGAATATGGCGATAGCGTAATGCATAGGGGAAAAGTGATGTTCGGATTGAATCTGCCTCATGGATCGAACCGGCTATCGTCGCTGAAATCGATGAACTTACAGCACCGTTTCGAGCCTTGATTACTTTGTCTGCTTCTGCCACAAATGGAGGAACTTTTTCCCTCAGTAATACAGAACGTTGTATGAGTTTTTCGACCGCTACCGCGTCATTATGACGGGCAGAATTAACCAGTTGTGCTAAATCCGCTTGTGTAGTATCGCTACTCGAAGCAGGAGACACTATCATTAGCCATGCACAGCTAAATCCTACTAAAATCTTTTTCATCTCTCTCTCCTCACATTATAGATGATATACCCTACTACTGCCGTCCCCAGTGCTACAATCCCAAAAAGCCATGCGATGTTATATCCTGCGGAGAGGATTGCCATTGTCATTACTGCTCCCAAAACCATAAACAGTGCATTTAAGATGTTATTAGCAGCGATGATACGTGAACGTGCCTCAGGTGCGCTACGCTCCTGCACCAGTGCATACAGCGGAACGCTGTACAACCCGCCGAAAATTCCCAGCAGTGTCACATCGGCGACGATCCGCCAAAAATGGAAATTTTGCGACAATGCACCAGAGGGCACAAACGTTCCGATCCCCCATGCAAAATCCACCCCTGCAACCGCCATCCCGATCCCTCCGGCAACGACAATACCGTAGCGCACATGGTGGTGACTCAACCGCTCACACAATGCCGATCCGACACCGATCCCCAGAGTAAAGAGGGCGAGGATCAGTGTTACCGTCTCCTCACTCCCCATCAAAAGATCTTTCACCAATGAGGGAAACTGCGAGAGGAGCAACGCCCCATAGAGCCAAAACCACGATATTGCCAAAATAGCTAAAAAGACAAGACGATCTCGATACGCTAGAGCAATCGCATCCATCGTATGTTTCCAAAAGCCGAAGGCAAACGGTTCTGCACGGTTCGGAGGTGGAGCGGAGGGGATATAGCGGCTAAAGAGATAGCCAACCACGGCGACAATCAACGCACCTGATGAAGCGATCACTCCACCGTTGGGAATCGCGGCGAGCGCACCCCCAGCAATCGTCCCGAGTAAAATTGCCCCGAACGTCCCCGACTCGATGAGGGCATTCGCCCCGATCAGCTCGTTTTCTCTCATATGTTGGGGAATAATGGAGTATTTGATAGGACCAAAGAGGGTCGAGTGCATCCCCATCCCAAACACGACGAGTAAAAGTGTCGCAAATGTGTGGGTAGCAAATCCCGCCACGGCGACGATCATCATCATGATCTCCCACACTTTGACGATCCGAGCAAGACGTGCTTTATCGAGCCGATCGGCAATCTCCCCAGATAATCCTGAAAAGAGAAAAAACGGAGCGATAAACACTGCTCCGATGAGCGGAGCGAGGAGGGCTGAGGATATCGATGTCCACTCGGCGGCTTGAAAAGTGAGGAGTACCGCGAGGGTATTTTTATAGAGATTATCGTTGAATGCCCCTAAAAACTGGGTGCCGAAAAGGGGGGCAAAACGGCTCGTGCGAAAGAGGTAAAACGGTGTACTCATGCCTCTGCCGCCATCGATTTGAGGGTGACGTAATCGGTTTTTCCGGTGCCGAGGAGGGGAATGGCATCGATATAAACGATTTTTTTAGGGACAGCAATTTCAGGGTACCCACCCGCGCGGGCACTCTGTTGCAGATTCTCGCGCTTCATCTCTTTATCGGTGGTAAAGAGGACGATCGCTTCTCCTCGGCTCTCATCAGGTTGTGATGAAACTGCATGAAAGTGTGTGGGAGAGGTGGTTATAGCGAGCTTTTCAACCGATTCGAGCGAAATCATCTCTCCTGCGATTTTGGCAAACCGTTTTACCCGTCCTTCTATGCGGACAAACCCCTCCTCATCGATGGTAACGATGTCTCCCGTATCGTACCACCCATCACCCGCCTCAGAGGTTGGTTTTTCTAAAAATCCGGGACGCTCAGAGCGTAGATAGCCGCTCATCACATTGGCACCTTTGACGTGCAAAATTCCCCCCGCATCGATCCCCGGAACGGGAATCAGTTTCGCCTCGATCCCAGGGAGTATCTGCCCTACGCTTCCACTTCGGTATGCCATCGGAGTATTGACAGCGATAACGGGAGCTGTTTCGGTCGCACCGTATCCTTCAAAAATCCGTATCCCGAATTTTTCGAACCACAGATTGCGTACACTCTCCGAGAGTTTTTCTGCCCCCGCCGCGACGTAACGCAAACGGTAAAAATCATAAGGATGAGCGTGCGCCGCATAATGATTTAAAAATGTGCCCGTCGCGAATAATATTGTACATGATCGGTCATACGCGATCTCAGGGATAATCCGATAGTGTAGAGGCGATGGGTACAAAAAGAGGCGTATCCCGCCTAAAATTGGCAACAGTGTCCCTGCGGTCAGTCCGAAGGAGTGAAAGATCGGTAGTGCATTGAGAAACTTATCCTCAGTCGAGAAATCGACGATGGCACGGATTTGAGAAATGTTCGCCAAAATCGCCTCGTGAGAGAGGACAACCCCTTTGGGTTTTCCCTCAGAGCCTGAGGTAAAGAGGATGACACACGGTGACGCGGGATCGGATTTAACCCGAACAGCGTTAGGGAAAAATCGCGCATATCCCATCAACCAGAGCTTATCCATTAGCCCCATCTCCCCTTTGAGATCTTCGAGGTAGAGGAGTCGGACGTTTTTCAAGGCACCCAGTTTTGCGTCAAGTTTGGCTTGTTCGACAAACGCTTTAGAGGTGATGATGGTTTGGATCATTGCCCCCTCACACGCGCTTTGTAGTCCATCACTTCCTGCGGTAAAGTTGAGCATTGCAGGGGTTCGCCCAAACGCACTAAGCCCTAAAATCAGAGCCAGTGTAGGAACCGCTGTCGGCATCAATACCCCAACCGCTTCCCCGTTTTTGGTATGAGGGATCAATAGCCGTCCGAGACCGAGCGTCATGGTGAGGAGTTGACGATAGGTGTATTCGATCTGTTTAGTGTCTTCGATAATTTCTCGTGAGGCACCGTACACCTTCACGGCATCCAGAAATGCTCCGTAGAGATCATTCGGTCGGCGAGATTCGAAAAGTGATTTTTGCAACAGAGTTCGCATCGCTTCACCCGCCTTGGTTCGTCGCGCATGTCCACTTCCACCTTCACTGATACTCAGTCGTGTCGGGGTGCAGTAGGTAAGGGTGATTTGAGGAAACCAGCGGGTCGGATGATCGCTTCCCATACGCGATAAGGTACTAAACGTCGCCCCCTCGATAATCACGGGGTGGATCGTCGCTTCAGTCTTAACCGTGACAAACGCCGAACCCTCATAAATCTTCATCAAACTTCCCGTAGTCGTGATCCGCCCCTCAGGGAAGATAACTACAGGACGACCGCTTTCGACGAGACGGATGATTTGTTTGATTGCCATCGGATTAGCGGGATCGACGACGAGATATTCACTTAATGATAAAAACATCCGAACGAGCGGGCGTTTGGCAATCTCAGTATTAACCACAAAGACCGGTTTAATAGGAAGTACTAACCCCAAAATCAAACCATCCAAAAATGACTGATGATTAGCGATGATTACGGTGTGGTTCTCTTCGCGCTGAAACTCACCGACCACTTTTACCCGAAATAAAAGACGGACGATTACATATAAAATTGCTTTAATCATTGAGTATTTCCTTGTAAATAACATAGTACATTTCCAAACGTTTGCTCCAGTAGAGGTTTATTGATCCAAAACCACACCTCTTTCCCTTTTTTTTCACTGAGCAGTACATTTGCCTGACGTAAAATCTTCAAATGGTGAGATACCGTAGTACGTGCCAGCGTCGAAGCATCTGAAATCTGTCCGGCAGTGAGCCGCTCATCGGGTTCGAAAAGCATCAACATCCGTTGACGGTGCTCATCCCCCAACGCGGTAAAAATATCGGACATCGGTTTCCACTCGCTTGGAAGGGCATCTGTGTAATTGGTTTTCATACTTCAGATCCTAGTAATTTGGTGTAGTTGGTATAGATGGGACTCTCTGCTGGGAAATACTCTAAAATCGCTTTGGCATAGCGATCAAACGGGTTCGCTTCTCGCGAGAGGGCAAAGCGTTTGCGATAGGGGAGATCGTAGCTGTTGAGCATCGTGCTAAAGGGTACGGGGAAATCGGTACCGAAGAGGAGCTTGTGATGGATGTCGCTTTGTAGGCTCAGATGGCGCAGGACTTTCGCTCTCACGGGGGTGAGGAGGGCGCTGATGTCGGCGTAGAGATTCGGATAACGCTTGAGCATATCGATGAGGATGTAATACTCGTCGTTAAAATGTTTCGGATTTTTGGAGAGGGCTTTGAATATTTGGCGCGGCTCATAGGTGAGTGCCATGTGGGCGCAGATCACCTGAACGCCCGCTTCGAGCGGTTGATCCAACATCTCGATACTCTCGCACGATTTAAAAGAGTGAACACTGCTCTCACTCCCCACATGGACGATCAGCGGCAGACCGCGCTGTGCGAGTTTGTCGAAATAAGGACGATAACGCGCTTCGCGGGTATCGACCCCCCAGTAGTTTTGCAAAAACTTCGCCCCCGCAAATCCCGCATCGGCGTAGCGGTCGATGAGATCGAGCGCATCGGGGCGTTTGGGGTTGATAGAGAAAAAGGGGATGATGACATCCTCGTTCCCTCGGTAGAGTGCCGCCACGTCTTCGTTGGTTGCACACACGGTGATGTCTTTGTGAAGAATTGCTCCCTCCTCATCAACCCGTGCATCGACACCGAAGAGGACGATTTTCTCAACGTGTTGTGAACCTCTGACCGATTCGACCAACGCGCGGGTGTATGCGCCGTAGGGATTGTTCACGAGCGCTTTGGGATTCATCCCGAATTTTTTGGCGAAAAAACGCAATGCCAATTTGTCGTAAAAACGATCAAACGCAACATCACTGCTGAGGAGGTGGGTATGGATATCGATGGTTTTCATAACTACATTCCTAAAAACTTAAACATATTGACATATTACGGGTGATTTGCTGAATTTATTCTTAGTAATTATATAAATTAGCATCTTTTCCAACGTCAGTTCATCCAATTCTCTATTTTTTAAAAAGACTTGCCAAGCACAAATGAAGCAACACAAATTAGTATAAATATACCCAATGCAAAGCGTTCAATCATTGGATTTCGAATAAAATACTTAGGTAGTGATACTAGCGAAGCAAGCGCAAGAACAATACTTACGAAACTGCTTAAAACAATTTGGATATATGGCTCACTCTCGCCATCATCGAATATAAAATTGAAAAAAATAAATGATGTTATGAAGCTTATTGGCATAATCGATATAACAAGAAAAGTCATAATAAATATCAAAAAACTAACTTTTGATACCAAGAACCAAGACTTCTCTTGTGCCATAAATGCAATTATTCCAAACAGCAGGAAGCAACTTTTCAGCGTATATGAAGTTGGATATGTCAATGTTAAAAAAGCTGTAGTTGCTAATATTGTAACGAAAGCCAAAATTAGCAAAACTTTATTCAGGATAACTTTATTCCATATTTTTTTCATTAAATCTTCCTTCGTGAAATAGCATTTTTGTCTCGCTTCCATGCCAATATTAAACTTGAAAATGTTCTTCCTAATACTCTAAAAAATATCATATATCCCTCTCCCCTGCCTTTTTAATAACCTCTTCCAAGCGCTCCGTAAACGCTTGGGTATCTTCCTCGCCGATCATCATCGGCTCATTGATATGAACATCGATGATAAAGGGGACGAGTAACGCTTCCCCTTTGGGGAGCACTTTTCCCGCACCGCCGAGATAGATGGGGACAACACTGATATGGGGAGCCATTTTTGCCAAATGGGCGACCCCCGATTTGAATTTGCTCATCTGCTCCGCTTCTCCGCGACTCCCTTCGGGAAAGAGGATGATACTGTCCCCCGCTTCGAGGGCTTGGCGCACCGATTCGAGAGGATGGGTGTGCGATCTCTCTACCTTTCGGCTCAGCGGGATAATCCCGATGAACTGGGTCGAGAGCCACGCGATGAGGCGGTTTTTCATAAAATAGTCCGCCGCCGCGACGGGGCGGATACGGTGAATTTTACGCAAAGGAAAGAGGCTCATGAGCACCAGTGTATCGAGATGGCTGTTGTGGTTGGCGACGATGATGCAGGGTTTATCGATACTTAGATGTTCGCGCCCTCGTACATGCACTCCGAAAATCAGCAGTACCGTAGGACGGACGATGAGGGCGAAAAAGAGCCATTTTAGCATCTCATTATCCTAATAGTAGAGATAGTAGGTGAAATGGAAAAAGAGCGGCGCAGTATAGGTGAGACTATCGACACGATCAAGTATCCCCCCATGCCCCGGCAGCAGATGCCCCGAATCTTTTACCCCGATGTCCCGTTTGACCATCGAGATGACGACATCGCCGACGAACCCCGCACCGCTGATGAGCATCCCCGCCGCGAGTGCTTGAAGCGTCGTAAAAGGGGTGAGAAACGAAAACGCTACCGCAAGGGCGCTGAGAGTGACGAACGCCCCTAAAAATCCCTCGACTGTTTTGTTGGGGCTAACTTTCGGGACGATTTTATGGCGGCCCAGAGCCTTGCCCCAGAGATACTGTAATACATCATTGAGTTCGGTGAGGACGACGAGATAGAGCACCAACTCTTTGCCTCCGACATCATGCCCCGCCACAGCAGGAAGCGTCATCATATAGGCGAGGTGGCTGAGACCAAAGACGAACATCATCAGCCCCCACTGCACGCGGCTCGTGTTCTCTAAAAATCCCTGCGTCTCCCCGATGAGTACCTGACGAAACGGGAGGAGCAAAAAGAGATAGACGGGTATCCAAATGATAAACATCCCATACCACTGCGCCCCCGCGAACCAATACTGAAACACGATGGAGAGGTAGGCGTAAAAGATGATCCGACGATCGGTTCGACGGGTGGGGATGAGGGTGAAATACTCTTTGAGGGCGAGATAGCTGATGAGGGCGAAAAAGAACATTGCTACGGTGTTGTTGAGCATCGCCCCGAGTATAAATGCACCGATAATGATCCACCAAGAGTAGACTCGATCTTTGAGCTCTTGGGAGGTTTTGGTACGAAACAGCACCGATACGATCAATGTGGCAAACGCCAATATCCCTAAAATAATCAGCAAAACAATGCCGCTTTTACCCGAAAAAAGTGTGGTGATTGTCTCTATCATGATTTTAACCCCCGCACAGAGCGTCGAAGTACCGTCCACGCTCCCATCACTGTGGCGACGATCATAATGGCATCAAACCACCCATCAGGCAAAACTCCCAGCCCAAGAGCCAGCGAGAGGGAACCGATCACAAAAGCACGATCGCTTTTCCCCATCGGGCCATCATAGCGTCTCACTCCCCCGATGAGTGCTCCGAGTACTCCTGCCATCTCAGTGAGGATAGCCATAATAACAAATAGCACAACCCAAAGTGCCGAGACACCGCCGATTAGGGCAAAAGGGAGATAAAGCGCCGCATCGGAGAGGACATCGCTCATCTCATTCAGCATTGCCCCCGCATCGCTTTTCATATCGTGCTCTTTGGCGAGCATCCCATCGATTGCGTTGAGCGCCATTCTCACAAACATCACCGCAGGGATAGATAGCAGTGTCCAGAGTGCACCGTGGGTGAGGGCAACGGCACCCCCCGCGATAAAAGAGAGAACGAGTGCCGCATAGGTGATTTGATTCGGAGTTGCCCCTAAGCGTGCCAAATTTTGGACTATAGGACGAAGAAGATTTTGGAAAGCGGGTTTGAGATCGTAGATGGTCGCCATATATATTCCGTCTTAAAAGATGGTGTATTTTAGTGTAAAAAAACAAAAACTACCTGAAATGCATTTTGAATATCTCATTTTATATTTTGTTGCTTCCTTCTAAGGGTTACATGAGAGCCTCTTTGTTATAATCACAAAAATTGTATAAAGTGAACCAATGAAATTTATAGAAACACGCGGAAATGACGGAATCCATCCACAGCAGGTTACCTTTTCAGAGGCGATTTTAAGCCCCATCGCATCGTTTGGGGGATTGTATGTTCCGAGCGAATTACCAAATCTTGGTGAAGCGTTCCTCTCTAAACATTTGAACTCCAGTTATAAAGAGCTGGCGAAAGATTTACTGACAACGCTTGCCATCGATATCGACGGCTCCGTAATCGATGAAGCCCTCTCACTCTATGATAAATTTGACGATCCGACCAACCCCGTTCCAGTCGTCAAAGTGCGTGATGATTTGTATGTGAGCGAACTTTATCATGGACCGACCCGCGCGTTTAAAGATATGGCATTACAGCCTTTCGGTGTGGTTCTCTCATCCATCGCTCAAAAACGGGGCGAAGAGTATTTGATTTTAGCGGCAACGAGTGGAGACACGGGACCTGCGGCGTTGGAGACCTTTAAAAACAGAGCGAATGTTCGTGTAGCGTGTCTCTATCCCGATGGGGGAACGTCGGATGTTCAACGTCTTCAAATGGTGACGGAAGATGCGCAAAACCTCAAAGTGATCGGGATTCACGGTGACTTTGATGATGCGCAAAGTGCGTTGAAAAAGCTTTTAGGTTCGGCTACGTTTAAATCAACACTTAAATCGAAAAATATCTCCCTTTCTGCGGCAAATTCAGTCAATTTCGGACGGATTATTTTTCAAATCATTTACCATATCCATAGTTATCTCGAACTCATTCGTCAAAACGTGATTGTAATGGGTGAAAAAGTGTATCTCGATGTCCCGAGCGGAAATTTTGGAAATGCGCTCGGTGGGTATTACGCGATGAAAATGGGGCTTCCAGTTGAGAAGATCATTATTGCATCGAATGAAAATAATGTCCTTACACGCCTTATTAATACCGGTCGTTATGATCTACGTAATGATAAAGTAGTCTCAACGACTTCTCCGGCGATGGATATTTTGATCTCTAGTAATGTTGAGCGTATTTTATTCGATCTTTTTGGGAGTGAGCGAACTAAAGAGTTGATGGCTGGTTTGGAAGCGGAACGTTTTTATGCCCTCAGCGATGATGAAGCAATGAAGTTACATTCACTCTTTTCCGCCGATTATTGTAATGGTGCAGAGGGCAAAGCGTATATCAAAGAGGCATTTGATAGTGGCTATTTGATGGATCCGCATACTGCGACGTGTTTTAAAGCGTATGACTGTTGTGCAACGAAAAAACTAAAAACTATTGTTTATTCGACGGCAGAGTGGACAAAATTTTCTCCGACGATTGCGAATGCTTTGAGTGGTGAATTGGATGCACGCGATATCGATGCACTTGAGTCAATCTCAAAAACAGCCAATACACCGATTCCATCAATGATTAAAGGGTTGTTTACAAAACCGATAACTCAATCGAGTGTTATTGAAAAAGAGAATATCGAAATGGAAATTTTGAAATTTCTCTAAACATCATTTTCTACGGCAAGTTCATTACGTGTTACTTTGAGTCTTTCTGCGAGGACTGTTGCTAGGCTTTCCATAAAATGGAGTGCCGCTTTTTTGTGTTGCGTTGAGAAGAGATCATACGTTTCTCTTGAAATCATGTACAGTTCGGTATCACTTGCTGCAATGGTATCGGTGTAGTGCGGAGTGCCTTCTAAAAATGAAAATTCTCCAAAAAAGCTCCCTTGGGTCAAAGTATTAAGATGAATATGTTTTTGCTCATTAAAAGGGAGCATTATCCGCACCGAACCTCGACGAATTAAAAATATCTCTCCTGTTGATTCTCCAATCGTGTAGATTGTCTCCCCTTTTTTATACGATTCGTTAACAAGGAGCATTTCAAGTTCAGCCAACGTATCGGCTTTACGACCTTTAAAGAGGTTGAAATCTCCAAGAGAAAGGAGACTCTCTTTTGTATTTCGATTATCTTCTTCGGCTAAGAGTTTTTCTTCGACCCACTCTAGAGCATCATCTAAATCATCAAAAACTTTGATAGGACTGAGATGTTTTAAGAGTCCGACATGGTTGAAATAACTCTCCATATCATCACCGCTTGGGAGTTTATGAGGTAGACGTGAGAGGATAAGATATCCTCCTGCATCGTGTAAAATATCTTTGATTTGCAGAAGAATATGGGCTGCGGTTAAATCGACGGTTTGTACTCGCTTCATATCCAAGATAATATATTTTTTGTGTCGTAAATCCTCTTGAAGCATTGTATATAGTTGATTAGCCGTACCAAAAAAGAGACTGCCGTGAAGCTCATAGAGAGAGTATTCATTGCTCCGCTCTGTAAGATATAATTCATCTTCATTGGAGCGGATAATTTTGCTTTTCATTTCACTTCCATCTTGTTGGCGATAGATAACCGAGACACCTATTTGTTGGATAATGTATAACACAATTGCTAGCACCAACCCCACACCGGCAGCAGCGATAAGGCTCACTGTAAGTGCGGTGAGGGCAACAACGACTATGATGAAAAAATCGAGGGCAGTTTTTGAAGTTTTGAGAAGTTTAATACTATGGCGATCAATCATCCGTAAACCGATAACGATGAGTATTCCTGCTAATGCAGCGACGGGAATCCACGCTATAAACGTCCCAAGAAGCAAAAAGGCGAGGATTGCCATTACCCCCTCTATCACCCCTGAGAGAGAAGTTTGTGCACCGCTAGAGAGGTTAACCATTGTTGCCCCCATTGTACCTGAACCACTCATCCCCCCAATCAATGATGAGGTTATATTCCCAGAACCTTGAGCGATGAGCTCTCTGTTTGAATTATGGAATGAGTGTGTCATTGAATCTATTATGACGCAGGTTTTGAGAGTATCAATAGAGAGGAGTGCCGCGAGCGTTAATGCTGGAAAAAGGAGTAGAGAGAGGTCATTAAGGGAAAAAGTGGCAAGTGAGTTAAAACGTCCGATGAACATTTGGAGGAAATTAATTCCATTACTTCCTCCCAGTTCACCGATGACTAGAGGATTGTTAGGGACAAAGAGTAGAGGATCTGCAATTCCCAGTAAACCATAGGTTAAAACTCCTATAATAAGTGCCAAAATAACAGCGGGGATGATGCGAACGATTTTATCGGCATAAAACATCGTGAGTATGGTGACGAATCCGACGGTCATACTCTCCCATTGCCATGTTGTTGGATTTTTTAATGCTTCGAGAATATGAGTACCTTGCGGGAGACCTAAAAATTTGGGTGTTTGGGATGCAATGATATAAAGACCAACACCGCTAAGATAACCACTGACAACGGGAAAAGGCATATATTTAATGAGTTTGCCTAGACCTATGAGACCAAAAAGGACTTGAAATATACCGGCTAGGAGTGCAACAACCATGAGCATGGCAAAAACAGTATCGGGTCCGAAATCTTTAGAGATATAGGTGAGGGCAAAGGCAGATAAAACAGCTGCTGCTGGAGCACTTGGAGCCGAAATCAGACGATTCGTTCCCCCAAAAAGGGAGGCAATAATTCCAATTGCCGCAACCCCAAGTATCCCCGCTACCGCACCATACGCTCCATAATGTCCACCTATTGTGGCATAAATAGTAACCCCAAAGGCAATAGCAGAGGGGAGGGCGACGAGCATTGCGGCCGTTCCACCCCAAAAATCAGCAATAATAGTGTTTAACTTAATCACTCTGGGGGGTTATCCTTTTTTGATATCACCGTTTATGTGAGGTTGAATAGTGCTTTCGATAAGTTTTATCTCTTCATCTCCCCACGCTAATATTTTTTTCGATGTTTTGAGATCGGGTTGATTTTTAGAGGGGTACTGGATACTGGATAAGATATGTTTGATACAGTTGATTCGAGCTTTTTTCTTATTGTCGGAACGGATAATAACCCATGGTGATGTTCCTGTATGGGAAGCTTTGAGCATGGTGAGTTTTGCCGTAGTGTATTGATCCCACATCTCTTGTGATTTGGCATCGACAGGGGAGAGTTTAAATTGTTTTAGAGGATCGGTCTTGCGTGCTTTAAAGCGTCGTGCTTGCTCTTTTTTAGAGACGGAGAAATAAAATTTAAAGAGGATGATACCAGAATTTACCAACATTTTTTCAAATTCGCTGACATGATCTAAAAACTCTTGATGCTCATGCGGAGTACAAAATCCCATAACCGGCTCAACACCACCGCGATTGTACCAACTTCGATCAAAGAGGACCATTTCACCCGCACTGGGGAGGTATTCGGTATAGCGTTGAAAATACCATTGTGTTTTTTCAACGTCTGAGGGTTTTTCGAGTGCTACGATACGGGCACCGCGTGGATTGAGGTGTTCGGTAATCCGTTTGATTGTCCCCCCTTTTCCAGCCGCATCACGACCTTCGAAAATCATAAGTACTTTTAGCCCTTTATCCTTGACATGATTTTGGAGTTTTAAAAGTTCGATTTGGAGTTCTTTGAGTTCTTTTTCGTAATCAAGAACCGATTTTTTGACCCAAACGGGGAAACGTTCCTCTTTTTTGGAATGTTTTTCTCTTTCAACCGCATTTTCAAAGTCTGTTTTTCGACGATCTTCATGTACTATTTCATCAAGGTTGGCTGTGTCAACTACTTCATCTTTGAGCATAGAGGTTTTTGCGCCCATTTTTTCCCCTTTTTTTTGATTATAGCGTTGATATTATTAAAATGTTACTTAAAATGTATTTTTTTGTTTAAATTTATTGAGTGAATTTGATCCCCATGTTATAAGTGGAAAACGGGATAGCACGATTTGGTTCAATCATAAAGTTACATTCCCGTTTAATATTAGTCGAATCAAAATTATAGATGTCTGAAAACTCCATGATAACAATACGATAAACATTTTCATATCCCATATCTGAGGGTGCTAAAAATGACGGCCAACAACAAAAAAGTTTTTGTTTGATTTTGTCTTTGAGAATCCCTTCTCCCATCGCCGTATCGAGGCTAACCGTCTCGATGATCGTTTTGACAAAAGCGCGATCTTGCTCAAATGCCACTGTTCCTGTATGCGATGTCACGATCTCTTTAGGAATTTTTCCCGTGACGGGAAAGAGATCGGCATATCCGTCCTTCATCTGTTTTGCTGCATATCCAACCCCTATTTTATGGGGATCACACGGTAAAGGGATCATGTCTTCACTGCTAAATGGATTGCGTGGGTCGTCGATAATACGGGAGCGTATCTCAGAGAGGGTGAGGCGAAAATCATCCGCCGCTTCGATCCGTCCCGCCTCTTGAACGGGTTGAAATACGACACCCCGCACACAGCGATAACGGCGTGAAAAGTCGACAATATCAGGGATTTCATGATCATTTACCCCTTTTTTGATAACACAAACCAATGTTGTCGAGATACTGTATTTTTCTAACAGTTCCAATGCTTTGAGTCGAATAGAACGCATATCTCTGGCACGAATGTCACGTAGGGCTTTCTCATCCATCGAATCAAACTGTAAATAGACTTCAAACCCACCCCCAAGGGATTTGAGTTCTTTAACAAACGATTCTTCTTCAGAGAGTCGTATTCCGTTTGTATTGAGCATCAAATGACGGACGGGGGATTTTTTAAGATACCGTAATATTTCCATAATCTCTGGATGGGTGGTCGGCTCTCCTCCTGTCACTTGGATCAGATCGGGCTGGCTTTCTACCTTGAGGAGTGTGGAAAGCATCTGCTCGATTTGTTCCATGCTTCGATGATTCCCTGCCCCCGGATAGGAGGAGAAATAACAGATATTGCACTTCATATTGCACTCATCGGTGATGTTAAAGAGGGCAAGGCAGGGATGATTTTGGTGTTGAGGACACACACCGCAGTCAAACGGGCAACCGCGTAATACTTGAGTATTGGACGATTCGGGGAGATCGGGTGCTTTGAGGTAACTATCACACGTTTTAAAATACTCATAATCACTCGAAATCTTCACCATCGATTCACCGCATTTAGGACAAAATTTGCGTAAAAATACTTCGTTATCTTTGGTGACGATATGAGTATCAACGAGTTTGGTAAGGTTTCCGCAAGTATGGCAGAAACTTTGTGTTGAATTTAGATACAAATCATAGGTTTGGGAATAGTGTGCCATAGTTTAGTGAATACTTTCAGCAATAGCAAGAGGGATTAAAATCGTCATTCCAGCAACAAACATTACACCATCAGCTGCAACCGCCAAAGGTGTTGCCAGTATCTTGATGACAACTGAGCGATTTTCTTTTTTGACATCATTTATTTGTATCTCTATTGATTTTGAGAATTTTTGAGCGTGTTGGTTTACTTTTGGATCAGCAAGGTAACGTTTACCTTTTAGATTGATAGTTATCATAGAGAGCGATGTATTGGAATTTACAGAAATATGGTTGATTTTTAGCCATTCTAAGAGTTCTTGATTGATATTCTTTGTGTCAATTGAGACACTAAAATGTGCAGTAGCATTATCTTCATTCGTTTGATAAAATGCACCATTTTTAAGATTAAATGTCAAAGAAATATCTTCTCGATGTTTAAGTAAAAAGTCCAATTGAGCATTAGCATCAAAAATATAGTGGTATTTCTCTCCCAAAAATACTGTTTGACCATTTTGTGGATTGAGTAAAAACGCATCGATTTTTTCTGAATAGGGCTTATGTGTGATAGGATCTTGCCATAACCGAGTAGTCATGCACCCCATAGACATAAAGCTAACCAACGCAATGACGAATACTGCCAAAAATATTTTTTTCATACTTAATCCTTAATATTATACATTTCAGAATAATGTGACATTTTAATGATATGTTCCATATCTTCCATATCTTTCAGCTTCAACTCGTACAACTATAACAGCGGCTCCAAAAACAATTAATACACCATCAGCTGCCACTGTGATAGGTGTCACAGCGATTTTACCTAACGTACTTGCTATTTTTTCACCCGATGAACGAGGATGAAATTCTGTAAAAGTAAATTCAATTGGTTGCTGTAAAGATGTCATTAAGGCATTAATTTTCGGATCACTTTGATATCGATTTCCACTCAAATGAAAATCTATGTCAACTTGATTAGTTTTTGTATTGGTACGTCCATAACGGTGATCATTGAAATCTTGAAGAAGTGATGGTGCTATATCATTACTATTGAATGATGCACTAAATACGGCTTGTATTTGATTATTCGTGAAAACAGAATAACTATCTTTAGAAAATTGATAGTGAACGGGTATTTCACTTTTATGCGAAAGTAAAAATACCAATGCCGCATCACTTTTCATAATATAGTGATATTGAGAGCTAGCAAAAATAATATTTTTTCCATCCTCAGTCATCATAAACGCCGTAATTGTGTCCTGATACTTTGATGATGTTATTCCTTTGTCATCTTGCCATAGCTTCGTGGTCATACATCCCGTCAACATAAAACTCATCACCGCACTGGATAAAACTGCCCAAAATATTTTTTTCATAATTTCCCTTTTTTATGTTGAAGATAGATAAATGCATAAACCATAAGAATCAGACAAAGTATTTGAAACAGTGTAAGCCCAAAAATGAGAGTTTCATACGGCTTTAAAAATTCCCAAACAAAACGTTGTAGAGAATAATACCCAATGAATTGATAAAAAATAGTGTGTTCAAATGTTTTTTTGTTGTTTTTGTAAACCCAAACAGTGTAAAGAAAAAATAGCCCCATCGATACACTCTCGTAGAGCTGTACGGGATGACGCATTATTCCATCCCCAAAATCATGGGCGAAAATAGTTGTTGTCTCGATACCATAGGTATAATCCTGAATCCCTGAGAGGTAACACCCAATCCGACCTATTGCAATACCGATAGAGAGGGAGGGGACAAAATATGCCCCCGTAGAACCACGGATATGGGCAAATTTTTTAAAGAGTTCTGCTGATACTACACCGCCGAATATCGCACCTAATACCGATTTTCCGATAATGATTTGATGCAATGAATAGTAGGTATTGAGTGTACCAAATCCAAAAGCACCGATAAAAAAACCGATGATCAATGCCGTGTAATAGCCGTAGCGGAGTGTTTCATCCGCAATGGCAGGGGTGGCGGGACGTATCCATTTCCATGAGATCAAAAAAGCAACACTGTACGAGAGTAAATCGAAAATGAAATGGATACTCATAGGCTATTACGAAGTAATCCTTCTAATTCATGAACATCAGAAGTATTGGCAAAACAACTATTCTCGCCACAAATCAAATACTCCTCAACGCTCTCATCACTTTTGAGCAGTATGAAAGGATAGTTAAACCCTTCGCACTCGCTTAGAAGTGCTTTTGACGCTTTGATAATCCGATCACCTTTGAGATAGCGGATGCACTGTTCGGTGAGTTTGGGATAGTAAATCGGGGTTTTCATCAGTTTCAGAGAGACATATTCGAGACTTTTAAAGGCAAAATGGCGATATTTACCATCCACTAAACTCCCAAGACTGAGGAGGGAATCAATCATAAATGCCATAGCACTGGGGTATGAGCCATCATCCATCTCGGCAATCGTCGGGAAATCTCCACGGCTGAAATACCATGCCCCCTCTTGGTAAAAAAGCTCTAATGCTTTGTTGGCTAGTTGTTGTGCTCGAATGAGGTATATCTCATCGAACGTACACTCATACGCTTCGATTAGTGTGTTACTAAGATAGGCATAATCTTCTAAAAAAGCACCGATTTTAGGACTTTTATGGATGAGTGTAGTGTGATAGAGGGTATTATCAATCATCATCGTTTCCAGTAATGCATTGAGTGAATCCAGTGCGTGTTGATGATAAAGTGGGTTGGATTTGCCTAAAATAAAGAGCGATTTAATCATCATCGCATTCCATGCCGTATTGATTTTACGGTCGATGAAGGGGTACACTCTAGTTTGACGCATTTTTTGACACTGTGTGACAAAATCAGCAAACCATATCGGACGTTCTAAGCTCGGTAGGGTAATAATACTATACCCCTCGAAATTCCCCTCGTGCGTCACTCCCAACACGCTCAAAGCCTCTGTAATATCTTCTACGTGGGCTAAAGTGAGAGCTTGGAGTATCTCATTATAGGTGTATATAAAATATTTCCCCTCATGACCCTCGGTATCGGCATCACTCGCACTGTAAAAGAGATTGTTTTCCATCATGAAATTTATCATAAAATCGGCAATCTCTTGGGCACATTGAGCAAAGAGGGGTTCATTGTAGGCTAATGAGGCACGGGCATAAATCTCACACAGTAGGGCATTATCGTAACTCATCTTCTCGAAATGGGGAACGAGCCAAGACTCGTCGGTACTGTAACGGCAAAATCCCCCATCGATGAGGTCATACATCCCCCCGCGACCCATCGAATTTAGTGTATGGGTAACGATTGTGTGATACAGTGGATTAGTCTCTAATGCTTCCAGTGTCAACAAAGTTTTAAGGGTAGAGGCGTGGGGAAATTTGGGTGATTTTGAAAATCCGCCATTGACGCTATCAAAGTTGTGCTCAGCTTGTTTACTAAATTGGAGAATGATTTTTTCGTTCAGTTGGGTGGCTTGGGTTGGGGCATTGTTCGGTTTCATAAAGCTCATGATTTCATTGGCATTTTGAAACAGTTTTTCATCGTTTTGGGCTACTTTTTCGGCGATAATGGCGGTGAGTTCACTAAATCCCATCATCTGATTTTGATTATAGGGCGGTATATAGGTGGCGGCATAAAAGGGTTTATTTTGCGGGGTAGCGAAAATAGAGAGTGGCCAGCCCCCAGAGCGTCGGTTGAGGAGGTTGTGGAGTTCTTGAAAATGTTTGTCGATGTCGGGACGCTCTTCTCGGTCTACTTTGATACAAACGAAGTGTTGATTGACAAATTCGGCAATCTTAGTATTTTCAAACACCTCATGCTCCATCACATGACACCAATGGCAACTGCTGTAACCGATACTTATAAATATAGATTTATGTTCAGACAAAGCTTTTTCAAACGCTTCATCACCCCATGGATACCAATCGATGGGATTATCACGGTGTTGTTGCAGATAGGGTGAATCCTCAAAGGCGAGACGGTTGGACATAAAAAACTCCAAAATTTATGAATCGCATAGTGTAGCATTTGAGGCTATAGGGAAACTGAAAAATATTAACAATGTTTCTAAAAAAGAAAAGTTATCTTTTAATACGGTAAAATAAGTGATTATTATCAGTTCAAAGGTTTAGAATGCGTTTTTTATTTTTGCTTATTTTTTCGTTATCACTCTATGGATTTGGATTTTTACAGCCTGAAGAGGCGTTTAAACCCAAAATTTCAGTGGTTGATGATGATACCGTTTCGATTAAGATTGAGTTAGGGGATAAAATCTATCTCTATAAAGATAAACTCAAAATCGAAGATGCCGATCCAAAAGATGGTATTGAGTTTACAAAAGTTTCCAATACGACGAAAACCGTCGATCATGAGGGTGAAAGTGTCTACGAAGAATCTCCGCTCATTAGAATCGATTTAGGGAAAAAAGGGGAGGTAAGCGGAGAAAAAAAACTTCGAGTTAAACTCTCGTTTCAAGGGTGCTCGCTTGCAGGGTTGTGTTACGAACCACAGCAAATTGTTTTGGAAATACCCATTAATGCCGATAAATTAACACCAGTGACCAACATTAATGCTCCTGCTCTTTCTCAAGAGGTAAAAAAAGAGGTTCAAGCACCTAAGGCTGAATCTGAAACCGATAAAATCGCTGATGTTATCAAGGGGGGGAGTCTTTGGGTAATTATTGTGAGCTTTTTCGGGTTTGGTATTCTCCTTTCACTCACTCCGTGTGTATTCCCGATGATACCGATTATCTCTTCGGTTATTCTAGCCCAAGGCAAAGGAATGGGGGCAAAAAAAGCATTTTTGCTCTCACTCGTCTATGTGTTGTCGATGGCGGTTGCCTATACTATCGCAGGGGTGTTGGCGGGGCTTTTCGGAGCAAATCTTCAAGTTGCGTTTCAAACACCGTGGATTATTACCGCATTTGCTCTCATTTTTGTACTACTATCATTATCAATGTTTGATGTGTATGAACTCCAAATTCCCAACTTCATCCAATCACGTATCTCTAAGCTTAGTGGTCAACGCAGTGGTGTCATCGGAATTGCGATTATGGGCTTTTTGTCGGCATTAATCGTAGGTCCGTGTGTGGCAGCTCCTTTGGCGGGTGCATTAATCTATATCGGTCAAACGGGTGATGCATTGCTCGGAGGAATTGCACTCTTTTCACTCTCTATCGGTATGGGTGTTCCATTATTGGTAGTTGGGACGACATCGGGTAAATTTATGCCGAAACCGGGGATGTGGATGGATGTCATCAAAGCGGTGTTTGGTGTCATGTTGCTGGGGATTGCTATTTGGATGATGGGTCGCGTGTTGGATGAAAATACGACGTTATTGTTATGGGGTGGATTAGCGGTTTTTGTGGCGGTCAATATGAACGCACTCGAACCGTTAGGTATCCATCCATCATGGAGTTCACGTGCCAATGTAAAAGCTTTGGGTATTATGATTTTGTTATATGGTTTTGCTCTATTAGTAGGGGGAATGGCAGGAGCAAAAGAACTTTTGCACCCTTTGGATCCGTTTGTAACACAAGTACAAGCATCCACGATTGTTCCGAGTCAACATAAAAAATTTGAGAAAATCACCTCAATAGAAGAACTGGATGCCATTGTGAGTAAGAACAAAGGTACAAAAATCTTAGTTGATTTTTCTGCCGCTTGGTGCACTGCTTGTAAAGAGTACGAAGAGAAAACATTCAGCGTCGAAGCGGTAAAAACAGCTATGGATAAGTATGTTTTAGTCCAAGTCGATGTAACGGCTAACGATGAAGTGTCCAAAGCGATTAGTGAAAAATACGGCATTTTCGGACCTCCTGCTATTTTGTTTTTTGATGATAAAGGGGTGCAAAATAAAGAAGCAACCATTATTGGATTTAAAGAAGCGAGTGAATTTTTAAAACACATCGAGGGGATCAAATGAGAAAAATAGTTTTAGGATTAGCACTATTAGTTTCGTGTGCATTTGCAGAGATACAATGGGCATCATCGTATGATTCTGCATTGGCTCAAGCGAAAAAAGAGCATAAAAATGTGATGGTGATGCTCTCACGTGAGAATTGTCCTGCTTGTGAATATATGGATGGTGTTGTCTTTGAAGAGAAAGTAGTAGCCGATGCTATCGTTAAATCGTATATTCCCGTCCATATCGATATCCATAAAGATTTTCTTCCAGATGGCCTTGGATATATCGGAACCCCGACGTTTCATTTCCTTGACGCTAACGGCAAAAAAATCGGTCGTTATGACGGTGCGGCGAATATCCCGAATTTTATGGGAATATTGGGTAAATATAAAAAATAAATTCTCCTCTTTTGCTATAATATCCTCACTTTAACAGTGAGGAAAAATCTATTACACTTCTAATAATACACTTAATTTCGAAAAACACCTCTTTATAAACCATATTTAAAATATAAATGATTTTATTTAGAATTTACAATATTATTAGTGATATAGTGTTTTAATATATTGCAATATATAAAAACACTAAGGATCTAAAATGAAAAAAGTTATTCTTACTACTGTTCTATGTTCACTTGTAACACTCTATGCAGCAGATGCTGTTAAACCCACTCCTACAGAAGGCCCTGGTAAAAAAACACAAGTTGAAAAAAATGTGGTAAAAGTTGAAAAAGTAGAGAAAAAGTCAGAAAAACAAGTAAAAAAAGAGGCTCATCGAGCTGCTGATAAACTTTAATTTGGTAGTAGAACGGTAATTGAATACAGAGTTAAAAAAAGGCTCTCTATGTCACAGTTACCGGATGCTCTAAAAGTGGGTGTGGACTCTATCGATCAGCGACACGAAGAGTTTTATACCCTCTATGAAACCCTCAAAAATACTCCTGATAGTGAGTTTCTAGTAGCTTTTGATGCCGTTATTCTCCACACACAAAACCATTTTGCCGAAGAAGAGGCAGATATGGAACTCATCGTTTATCCCAACAAAGCAGAACATAAACAAGAACACCAAAAAGCATTGGATGAGATGAACTATTTCAGAGAGAAAGCTTCAAGCGGTAAACTGATATTTGCCAAAGGGTATGTTAAAGAGCGTTTGGGAGATTGGTTGCGTAACCATTTGCTCAATATGGATAGCGATTTGGCTCGTGTGATTACCCAAAACCTCTAAATATTGCAAATAGTAAGAGTATTTACTATACTTTTGGTACATTTCGACATGCAATTGATTGATAGGTGTTTAGAAATGCGTTGGTGTAGTTTTTTAGTAATGGTATCGGCTACTGCATTGATGGGAGGGGATTATGTACCCTGCGATAAATCTTATCCTGCATGGGCTTATAATCAGAGCAAATGCGATAATAAAACACTCAACTACACACATGATGCAGGTTTACCGGAATTGTTCGGCGGTGAGGCGAGTATGAGCTACGGTTTAAAAAAAAATGAGACTACTGAAACACTTTCCATGGGTGCACAATACTCATTAGAAGAGTTTTCTGCAAAGTTGCAAGGCTCTTACATAAAAAATAGATTCGATAACACTCCCCCTATCGGAAATACAAAATTATCGCTACTCTATCGGAAAAAACTGGGGGATTCATTAGCCCTCAATGCCATGGAAAACATTACGATTCCCGTTAAAACAACCAGTGCTCAGAGTGATCCTACGCAATATACAAGTATCCTCAAAGCTCTCTATCCAATGAATACTTTTTACAATGTTTTTGCGGAGGGGAGTTATTCATTATTGGATAGCCCCTCAACTGATAATAGTATTTACCGTAATCCTTATAGCTATACTACAGGGATAAACTATACTAATGGGGGTGACACTGCGATCAATGCATCGTACATTTTAATGCGAGATAGCGATCCAACGGTAGGTGAAAATAAAAAAATCAAATTGGTACATAAACATAAAATCAATAAAGCAGTCAAAACGTCTGTGAGTATTACGAAAAGTTTGGAAGCTGAAAATCAGGACAATAAGGCATATTTCGATGTGAACTATGCCTTTTAAAGTTGAAAATTACTTTTTTTCCACCAATTTTTCTAAAATATACAACTGCATCTCTTTGTGCGGTATCTCTTTATCCAAAGCTTCTGCATAAATCTTGGCTACCTCTTTAGCATGTAAATCGTAATCAAAATGGGGAAAATGGTTTTCCCATCCCCGTTGCAAGATTTTATGGGCAACGGCATCGATGAGGTACTCTTTAAAAATTGCATACATTGCAAAAAACATCCCTGTAAATAACACTGCCATAATGATTAAAAGGTGACAATCGATTTTGGTTAACGGATGGTGAAAGATAGCCGCCGGAGGGAGCATGATTAGATGCCAAATGATGATAAAGACAACATAGCTTCTTCCGACGCTAAAACGAAATCCCGGAATATTGCCTTCGAGTTTTAATCCGTCTTGGTACATTTTATTGGTTTTGAGCAGATCACGAAAAAGCATCGGATCATCCGACAACGTAAAAACGTATGGGATGATTTTGTCGTTGGTATAGCGTTTAATAGTGGTTTTTGACCAAGTAAAAAGTCTAATCATGTGTTTCCTTGAGTAAGTGAGCGACCCGTTGTGCACTTCCTGATTTTAGAAGCGTATGCAACAGTGCCGAATCGTTAAAAAATTGTTCTCTATCCATTTGAATATAGCAATTATACAGATTTTCTGCCGTTACTGCATCTTGAATAAATTCAGGGTGGAGAGGACGGTGGTATTCGTGCATAAAAAGGAGATTTCCCAAGCCAGCGTATTCGAGTTTAATTAGTGCTCGTCCGATCATGTAATCGAGTTTTTTAGCGATGTAGACGAGGGCGAAGGGGGTACGGATGAGTGATGCTTCGAGAGTTGCCGTTCCGCTACAGATAAAGGCAAAATCAGATTGCGAGAGGGTGGCGTGGGCATCGTGCGTGATGGTAAATGCACTGATGTCTCCATAGAGCTCTTCGATTTTTTCTTCACTAAAATGGGGAGGGATGACAAGCATCGCGGTACATTCAATTTTCTCCCGCACCTCTCTAAAAATTCCCATCAGTTTTCGTATCTCTCCCGGACGGCTTCCGGGCATAAAGGTGATGATTCCACTTGGTGCGAGAGATGTTTTGTGTACCGTTATCTCATCGAGTAATGGATGTCCGACGTATTCAATAGGAGCAGTAGGAGAATAGTAGCTTGGTTCAAACGGGAGGATAGAGCAGAGCCGAGTGATTGTTTTTTCGAGTACAGGAATCCGTTTTTTCTTCCATGCCCATGCTTGGGGGAGGATGTAATAGATGATTTCTTTGTCAGGATAACGTTTACGGATGGCTTTGGCCAAGGGGAGATTAAATCCTGAAGAATCAATCAACAACACTTTGTCTGCATCTTCTGCTAACTCCACCATCTGATCTTTGAGTCTGAAGAAAAAGGGGAGTTTGGTAAGTGCATCGACAAACCCCATAATAGCGGTTGAACGCAAATCGATGATACTTTCCCCTAAAGAGGCATCAAAAATACCGTTGAGTTGAACATCATCTCCTAACTCTTTGAGAAGATAGCGTAAATGGACATTGGCGGAGTGTTCGAGTGCGGAGATTAAGAGTTTCATGAACTGCCATCTCCGGTATTAGAATCATCGGGAGCATATTTCTTTTTGCTTTGCTCATGAAACTCACTTAAAAAGGTGGTGAGTTGATCGATTTGTGTATCGTTTAATGCCATAGCAAAAGGGATCATCATTTGAGCCAATTGGGTATCTCCTTGTTTCGAACGGAGTCGTTTTAGTTTGTACTCTAAGAAAGCTTTGCGGCGATAGGCGAGGGGAGGGTAGAGATTTGTCCCACCGGCATTAATACCGTGGCATCCGTTACACCCTTTGGAAAAATAGAGTTTTTTTCCCATCTCATACGGTGAGGGTACAGCAAATAACCAAAGTGTATAACTAAAAACGAGAATAAAAAAACGCACAAGTTCCCTTTTTAAACCTTCATAGATTACAATGGCGTTATTATAACTGACCTTACACGCTTTTACAAAAAAGGGTGTATAGATACCTCTAATATTCTCAAAACAACGTTTTGAAGCTTTAGGGGATTGCAAAGGACTTTAGTCCTTGCCACTAAAACGGATGCATTCGTTTTAGTGCTAATACTAATATAACAACACAGGAGTAACCATGGTTATTACGAATGCACTCATTTGTGATGCACATTCAGAGATTAAAAGTGATGTTCGAATTGAGAATGGGGTGATTGTTGAAATAGGGCAATCGCTTCATGATGATGTAATGATTGATGGTTCGGGGTGTTATCTTCTTCCGGGGCTTGTTGATACCGATGTCAGACTTAAAGATTCACAACTTAGCCGTACTAACCTCGAAAAACTTTCACGCCGCGCTCTCAGTGGCGGGGTAAGTACGGTTGTACTCGCCAGTGATACAACACCGCGTATTGATAATGTAATTACATTAGAATTCGTTCAACAACACCGCAACCTTAAAAACGGAGCTTTGATTGAATCCACAGTGAGTGCTTTGAATGAATCGGGTACGTTAAGTAATATTGCGATTATGCTCACAAAAGGGTGTGTTGCTGTCCATACATCGACAATAGCCGATTATAACCTGATTACTCGGATTGCCCAGTATGTGAAAATGGCGAATAAATCGCTTTTTTATAAAGCTGAGGAAAAAAGTTTTGTAGAGAGCGGTGTGATGGCGGATGGCTCTGTCGCAACCAAACTGGGATTACCGGGGATATCTCCCCTCTCCGAGATTGTCCACGTCGCTTCCATGATTGAGATAGCGCGTCATTTCGGGATTAAAATTGTCTTTAAAAGTATTACCGAGCCTCGTTCCGTTGAGCTGATTAGCGAAGCGCGTAAATTTGGTATCGATGTAATGTGTGAAGTCTCTATCCACCATCTGTTTAAAAATGATACGGCGTGCATAGGATTCGATACCGATGCCAAAATCAATCCTCCGCTCGTCAATGAAGCCAAACGGTTAGAACTGGTCGATGCACTACGCCGAGGGGATATTCACTCACTCACATCATTGCATCAACCAAACTCCGATATTTATAAAGATATCACCTTTTACGATGCCCATGTGGGGACAACATCGATTGCAGAGTATTTACCATTACTCTATACCTATCTTATAGAAACAGATATCATCAATATGTCAAAATTAGTAGAGGTAGCATCACGTACTCCATCAGAACAGATTGGGGCAGATAAAGGGATAATCGCAGTAGGAAATAGTGCTGATTTAATCCTTTTTGATCCACGTAATACTACCCGAGTAGAGCATCACCACTCATTGTATAAAAATGAAACGTTGAAAGGGAAAGTTGTGATGGCGATTTGCCGAGGGGAAGTGACGAAGTTTTAAAGTGACTTCGCATTCCTAAATTCTGCTATCTCTGCTTCCACCATCTCATCAATCATAATTTTATAAAGTTTTGTTAATAAATTTGGGGATACTCCAAATTCCATGGCACGATTACGGACACGATCCATCACCGCTTCCATCCGCTCATCTCCTTTGATCTCGTCGATAGATTGTTTAAACTTTGCCGCTTGTTTAACATAAGCATTTCGTGTAGCAATAAGCTCAACAATTTGGTCATCTAATTGGTCAATATATCTACGGAGTTCTTCTAAACTTTGACAATCTTCAGTTTTCATGTGAGTAATATCCTTTAGAATTATGGTTTGCATATCATACCATTATAATAGTAAAAGTAGTGCTAAAATAGGTGCTACAGGAAGGTAATAACATTTTTATCACATACTTTTTTATAATAAACTCTTATTTGGTGTTTTTAAACTCATTTTATATATTCTTATAAATCTTTAAGCTTATCAAGACTAGTATGCTCTTACTTTAAAAGAAACAGGAGAAGACCCAACATGAACATTTCAAGACGTGATTTATTTAAGTTTGCAGGACTTAGTGCTGCAGCTGCCGCAGTCAGCGGATGTAGTACTAAAGCATTTGATCCACTTCCCGCGAAAGCAGCAGCACCTGCTAGTGTTATGCTCGGTAAGCATCAAGTAGTTGTTATTGGTGGTGGTTTCGGTGGTTTGACAGTTGCCAAAGAACTCAAAAAGATTGATCCTAAATTTGATGTTGCGATTATTGAAAAAAATGATAGTTTTATGTCATGCCCATTCTCAAACTGTAATCTTGGTGGAATCCAAGGTGTTAACCTTGGTACATTAACACATGACTATTCTCAAGCAGTTGAGGCAAATGGTTATGGTATGTTGACGGCAGTCGTTACAGGGATCGATCGCGTAAACAAAATCGTGTATACCTCTAAAGGTTCAGTAGTGTACGACATCTTGGTTTTGGCTCCAGGTATTGATTACAATTACAAAGGACAATTTCCAACATGGGATGCGGCAAAAATTGCAAAAGCTAAACGTTTAACTCCAGCTGCATTGGTTCCGGGTGGCGAGCATATCGCATTGGATCGTATGGTTAAAAACATGGAAGATGGTGATGTAGTTATTACTGTACCGGCAGGTAAATACCGTTGTCCTCCTGCACCGTTTGAGCGTGCAAGTATGATTGCTAACTACATGAAAAAAGAGGGGATTAAAGGTAAGGTAATTATCTTGAATGAAACTGCTGAAGTAGCAAAAGGGGCAGCATTTAAAGAAACTTGGAAAGATCTCTATGCCGGTGTTGTTGAGCACATGGATAACTGTAAAATTGTAGATGTTGATTTTGCTAAGAAAGAGATTACTTACGTTCAAACAGTTTTTGCTAGTAAAGATGATACAGAAGGTGTTAAAACAACCAAAACACAAAAATACGGTATTTTCAATTTCATTCCACACAATATGTCTAATCCGGTCATTGAAATGTCAGGTGTTGCTACTACTGCTGATGGATTCAAAAAAGTTAAAATGGCAACAAGTGCTGAAAAACCGGTTTCATTTCAAACAGCTACAGATACGTCTGTATATGCAGTTGGTGATGTTGTTGGTCATAAAATTCCACCAAGTGGTCAATCAGCTATTTGGTCAGGTAAAGAGTGTGCAAAAGAGATCGCTCACGTCCTTCATGGTAAATCGTACAGTGTTGCCTCAGCTCTTCCGTATAAAAGTGCAAACGTATGTTACTCAATGGTAAATGGCAATCCTGAAGAAGCTATCATGGTTAATCATGAATTTATGGTTGACGGTCCGGTTATCGGAAGTAAAGGGTCTGTTCCAAAAGGGGATACAGTTAACGACAAATTTCGCTCAACTGGTCTAGGAAAAGCAACGCACGATTGGTACAAAGGTGCTATGAGAGATTTGTTTAGTTAAATCTAAGTATGTCCATCGTCATTCAGCCTTTTTCGTTCCTACTCTCCCGAGTGGGAATGACGTTAAAATTTACAAAAAACCTGCTAAACTACACATCACGAAATCATTCACACGGAAATTATCATGGATAGAAGAAATTTTTTAAAAGTCATTGCTGGAGCAACAGTTATTGCAGTCAATCCTTCATTGATTAAAGGGACCCTTTATGCGGCTGATGGTACGTTATATCAAGCGTATGAGAAAGCTCAATTAGTAGATGGAGCAGGAAAGCCTATCAAAGCTACTACACTCGAAAAAGAGGTAACCTATATTTTTAACTACCCGTATGCTTCAACTCCTTGTATGTTGATTAATCTTCCAAACTCTACTAATAAAGATGTTGATCTAAGTTCTGAAAATGGGGAAAAGTATATTTGGAAAAGTGGAGTAGGTAAAGAGCGTACAGTTGTAGCATACAGTGCAATTTGTGCACATCAGTTGACACATCCTACCCCAGCTGATAGTTTTATCGCTTATGTGCCATTAGCTAAAAAAACAATGGCATATGAAAAAAGTGGTGTTATTGTTTGTTCGTCTCACCTCTCTGCTTACGATGCTGCTGCCGGTGCTAAAGTTTTAGGTGGTGCAGCAACGCAACCGCTCGCTTCAGTTGTATTGGAAGTAGCATCGGATGATACTATCTGGGCCGTTGGAGTTTTAGGTTCGGATAAATTTCAAGACTATTTTAAATCATTTAAACCAGAGCTTAAACAGTTTTATAATGGTCCGGCAGAAGCAAAAAAACTTGTCTCTATTTCGGCTAAAACCGTTAAACTTACTGAGTTTTCAAAAGAATTGATTCAATACTAAAAGGAGAATGGATGAAAAAGATTTTAGTAACCATAGCACTTTCTGCATTTGTAGCAAGTTCTATCTATGCAACAGACAAATCTAAATCACAAGATAACGATCATCGTACAATGCTGATGAAAGATATGCGTACCATGTTAGAAGCAATGGAACAGATTCAACGAGGTGGACTTTACAGCTCAACAGATGAGATGAAAATAGGGGTAAAAAAACTTCAAGGTACTCTTAAAACATTAGAGAGTGATGAGGTAAAATGGATTTTGCCAAAAGATCAAAAATATGCATACCAATTTGCTCAAAAGACAGCGAGTATGTTACATCTCTATTCTAATGATATGATAAGTTCAATTGAAGCCGGTCGGATGGATGATGCTCTAGAAGATTACTCGCAGCTTTTAAAGCAGTGTACATCTTGTCATATTCGTATCCGCAACTGGTAATTACATTTTCTTCACTATCCTCTCAATTTTGAGAGGTTGCTAATATATAAATCTTTTATATTTCATAACCAATTAATTTTTTAATTATCGTCTAAAATTTATAGAGTATATGCTTTATAATATTTATTTTTTGAATATCTAATAGTCATAAAATCCCTTAGTATAAGTAAATGACGATTTAATCACAATTTTATCAAACATACTTACAAAATTGTTACTCTATCACTAAAAACTATATAACATAAAGAGTTATTTAAGAAATGAATGGTAAACTGCTCTCATGATCCTATAAGATTAACTTATTTGGACGGCTTTAGAAGGAGAAGGAATGAAATTAGGAAAATTGAGTTTAGTTGCTGTAATGGCATTGGGAACAAGCGTATACGCTCTTGATGATATTAAAGTAGATGGTGAAGCAAAACTTTGGTATCAAACATCTGAATTTTCTGGTGCGGGTGCGGGTGCAACTACATCACAAAGTTTTTTTGATCATAACACAAACTCATCTGCTGAAGCAAGATTGAGTGTAGGTGCTTCTGCAAAACTACTTCAAAACATCAGTGGTGCAGTTAAAATGACAGCACTTTCAACACTTGGTCTTGAAAATAATTTGGTTGGAGCCGTTCCAGCTGCTAAATACAATAATTCAGGTGCGTTAGCAGCTGGTCAATTAAATGATCAAGCATGGATGGAAGTTGCTAATTTAAAATATGCTCAAAAAGAGTTCGATGTAGCAATGGGACGTATGGCGCTTCAAACTCCTCTTTGTTTCACAGAATCATGGAACGTCGTTGACAATACGTTTGAAGCGGCTGTAGCGCATGGTTATTTCTTGCCTGATACTATTTTAGCAGCTGCATGGGTTGGAAAACATAATGGTGTTGGCTTGCTTCCAGCAACAGGTCGTGGTACAACGGTAGCAAACGGTGGAGCATTTAGTACATTTGGTAGTGATGGTGCGTATGCGTTTGCAGCGATTAATAAATCTGTTCCAAATACAACTTTTCAAGGATGGTATTACAATGTACCAAGTATTGCAGATGCATATTGGTTGCAAGCAGATACAAAATTGATGGGTATGATTGATCTTGGAGCACAATTTGCAGGTATGATGCCTAAGCTTGGTAACAATACAGTAATTGCTGCTGGATATCCATCTGGAGCTGAAAATCTTGATGTGGTTAAAAAAGATTCAAATGTTTTGGCTGTTAAAGCTGCCGTTGATGTTTCTGGTGTAAATGTTTATGCAGCGTATTCAAAAGTTAGTACTGGTACTCTTGGATTTGCAAACGTTGCTACAGGAGACAAAACAATGCTTTATACCGGTCTTGGAAGTGTCTATATGGATGGCGAAATTGTAGCAGCACCAGATACTAAAGCGTTTAAAGTTGGGGCTTCTACAAAAATGGTTCCAGGTGTAACTCTTTCGACAAGTTATTGTTCTGCTAAAGTAGGTGCTAATAGTGGAGCACTTGGTGCAGTTGCTCGTGCTGCAACTACTGATACTGATTTTTCTGCATGGGATGTTGTTGCAAATACAAAAGTTGGAATGCTCGATTTGACAGCTATTTATACATCATTTGATAAAGATGTTAAAGCGACAGATACTACAGATAAAACAACCGATACACTTCGTATTATTGCTTCTTTGAAATTCTAAGAATTTCTCTTTTTCTGGGCCTTTGGGCCCTTTCGATTTTCCTTATATAAAGCTTTTCGCACTAGAATTCGTCACTCTAGTGCACTTTTAGACTCTTTTTTCTTGCCGTTTTGGCGTAATACTCTTTTCATTTTTTTGATGCATTGTGTGTGATGATTGTCTCAAGAAAAACGGGATCGTTTTTTCAGGGCGTTTTGCTAAATCGTCGATTAATGCTTCTTCAACGTTCTCTTTTTCATGGTATTGGAGGAGATAGGTGTGTAATAGCATAATTTGGCGTTCTAATGATATTTTCCATGTGGATAGGGTTTGGGTATAGATCCATTCGCTGAAGGCGTAGAAGCTTTTAAAGACACTTGTTTCGTCACTGCGAGGCATAGTCGTGGCAATCCACAATAATTTTACAGTTTTATCAAAACTCCCGCTATTGTAAAAAATATCCCAAAATCGTGCGAATCGTTTCATCTTTTGTATCTGCTCAAAACTGAGCAGATTGTTTTGGAGGATATCGTAGGGAGGTGTGTCGCTATAAATCATCCCGTGCTCTTTATCATGCCGTGATAGGGTGGTTCCTGAGAGATTTTTCAAGATGCCGATTTGGATTTCACTGTGGGTGAGAGAGACAAGCTTATCCAGATTACGACCGAATCCCTCTAATGTTTCACCCGGTAATCCGACGATGAGATCGAGGTGCATGTGTGAGGAGGTCTCATTTTCTAAAAAGCGGATGTTCTCATAGATTTTTTCGACACGTAAGGGGCGGTTTATCCCTTTAGCTATCACAGGATCGAGTGTTTGAATACCGATTTCGAGTTGCAATGAACCTGCGGGGAATCGGGCAATTTTTTCTTTGAGTACATCGGGGAAATGATCGGGTATCACTTCGAAATGGGCAAAGTAGGGGGGCTCTTTAGAGAGAAAAAAGTCCAAAATACGGTTAGCAAAGGTCATATTGAGATTGAAGGTACGGTCGATGAATTTGAAACTTCGTGCACCCCGTTGCCAAAGTGTTTCAAACTCTTCGAGCAGTTCATCGAGGGGAAAATTACGCACTTTTTCATCGATGGAGGAGAGGCAAAACTCACACTCGAAGGGACAGCCGCGTGATGCTTCGACGTAGAGGGTGCGGTTGGCAATATCTTCATCACTGTAGGCACGGTAGGGCATGGTAATGGATTTGAGATCAACCATAGGGGCTTTGATGAAATGGGGCTTTCCCTTCGTCATTCCCGCGAAGGCGGGAATCCAGCTTTTTTCTTTGGGATGGCTTTCAGAAGAGATGCTAGATCCTGAATCAAGTTCAGGATGACGAGCTAGATTCCCGCCTTCGCGGGAATGACGAGAGGATAATATCTCCTTACACAACTCATAAAATGCCACCTCCCCCTCGCCACTGATGATATAGTCAGCTTTTGAAAAATCAACACGGTGGGGAAGATGTCCCGCTTCAGGGCCACCGAGGACGATGATGATTTCGGGTGAGACTTTTTTGAGTATCTCGATGAGTTGAGCGGTTTCCGATGCATTCCAGATATAGACACTGATCCCAATGATACGTGGAGAGTGTTTGAGAATCTCTTCCGCGATGGTTTGGATTTGTTCATTGATAGTAAATTCAACGATTAGTGCATCGTTTTGGTATTCATGGAGATTGGCATAGAGATAGCGAAGTCCAAGTGCGCTGTGGGCATATCGGGCATTGAGAGTGGTGAGTAAAATAGTACTCATGCTTTAGGAGCCTGAAAGTATTGACCCTCGGTGGTAAAAAGTTTGAGTATTTTATTGTATTCGCTGTAGGCTTGACGATAAAGATGTTGATTTTGTTTGCTCGATTCAAAGAATTGTGTTGCACTAAGCCCCGATTCGAGAGCATTTTTGAGAAGTTTGGTACGACGGAGGTAGGTAAAGGCGAGATTGGGAAAATGTTCGTGGATTTTTGCTTTAATCATGATTGCATCGTTAGGATTATCAATCATATTGGCAAAAACGAGGATAGTCTTTTCGGAATATTTTTTGATAAAAATTAAACTTTTCATAATGGAGTTCAGATCATTAGTGGTGGGGAGTAAAATGATATCCGAAGCACGCAAAATCTCATCAGCATGGTCAGCGTCAAATCCACCAAAATCGTAGACGGTGTCAGGGTAGAGGGGGATTTTTTTTGGGTAGTAGCGGGCATTGTTGTATTTATTGAGAGCTACGGACATATCGTTCGTTGCGTAACGGTATCCAAGGTCTTTTGCGAGAGAGAATGCGAGGGAGGTTTTGCCCACCCCCCCTTTTGTTGATGCGATAGAGATAATAGCCATACGATTCCATACAATATATTTGTGCAACTATAACCTTAATACGCTATACTTGAGCTAAAACTATAAAGTGATCCATCATGAATATTTTATCTAAAAATGCACCTCTCGAAGAGTCTATTAAAAAAATGGAAGCTGTTTTAGCGGATGTGGGATGTGAAGCACGATTTTCGGATGAGAAACACCCATTAGACAATTGCTATTCAGTCAATCTAGCCTCTATTGAGGCTCCCAGTCATATCTATTCAAACGGCAAAGGGATTGTCTCCAATGCCTCCAAAGCAAGTGCGTTGGGAGAGTATATCGAGCGTCTCCAGACCAATAATTTTTTTATCGATTTTTATCTTCCAGGGAGAAAATACTATCCCGATGAAGTGGTGTATGGTTTCGATGAAGCGTATCTAAGTGATGAATTACGCGCTATATATGATCCCAACAATGAACTCGAAGATGAAGATTTTGTTGATTACAACAGCGATTATGAGGATAAAATAGTTTGCTTGCCTTTTATCCAGCACTCAACATTTGACAAAGTAAATATTCCCATTAATATTTTGAGCAATCTTTATGTGAGTAACGGTCTTGCGACTGGAAATACCCCTTTTGAAGCACAAGTACAAGCACTCAGTGAGATATTGGAACGGTACGCCAAAATAGAGATTATCAAAAACGGTTATGCGCTTCCACACTATCCAAATGAGGTTATAGAGCGCTATGAGCGTGTATACAACGATGTAATGGCATTACGTGCCAAAGGGTTTATTGTTGAGGTGTTAGATGCTTCGCTTGGGGGACAATTTCCCGTAACGGCTATTTCACTTATTAATCCTGAAAACTCGACGCTATTTGTCTCTTTCGGGGCACATCCGATTTTAGAAGTGGCACTGGAGCGTACCATGACGGAGTTGATGCAGGGACGCGGATTGGAGAATCTGGATGCTTTTGAAGTACCGACGTTTGATATGAGTGTGGTTTCGGACAGTTTTAATCTTGAATCCCATTTTATTGACTCTAATGGCAAGCTTGGATTTCCATTTTTAAGCAGTAAAAAAAGTTTTAAGTATGCATCATGGAACTATAAAGGGAACGGTTCGATGGATGAGTTTGACTATTTAGTCTCTATAGTAAAAAAAATGGATAAAGAAATCTATTTTCGTGAATACGACTATTTGGGCTTTTATTCGTGCCAAATGATTATCCCTGGGCTTTCTGAAGTCTATCCGATAGAAGATATGAGCTTTAACAACAAAAATAACGGCAAGTGGATTCGGGATATGGTACTCAATTTTGAGGAGTACGACGGTGAAGATATCCTTGATGCTATCGAGTCTCTTGAAGAGACGTTGAATGTCGAAAAATATATTGGTGTACTCTTCGAAAACAGTTTTACGATGCAGGAGTTTAAAGCACAAATCCATTTGTTGCTAGGTAACACCGAAGAGGCGCGTTCGCTTCTCGAATTTGGAACTTCGAAGATGGGACATATCGTAGCAGAACTCATCCATATGGGGGAAGGGGATTACGAGTGGGAAGAGTACGAAAACGCCCTTTTTAATCTCTATGGGCAAGAGAAAATAAAACGGGCATTGGCGATTTTAGAGGGGGAAGAGTTTTTGATTGATATAACGCTTCATAACGATTATCACAATATGTTAAAAATGTATGATCGGTTGGAAAAGAAGAAGGTGACATTGTCATCCTGAGCTAGACTCAGGATTTCAGATTGCGGATCTAGTCCGCAATGACGAGAAACTTTGTTCTGCCTCAAAGAGGCAAGCTTCAGTGCCTTAGCGGCGAGCGTAGTCAAAGGGATTCTATTCCTTTGGCGTTCTATTCTGTAGCATCTTTTGGCTTCAATGATTTAACATTGATACGTCGTGGAGCCCGTGCCGGAGTTGTATCGGCTTTAGGGGCTGGTTTATCAAACGATTTTTTTCCATCGTATGGTTTTTTTTCACCATAAGGCTTCTTATCCCCAAAGGCTTTTTTATCTCCATAGGGTTTCTTATCGCCATAAGGCTTTTTTTCTCCAAAAGGCTTCTTTTCACCAAAGGGTTTCTTGTCGCCATACGGTTTTTTATCACCCTCAGGTTTTGGTTTAGAAAACTGTTTTTGCTCATCCTTCTTGGAAGTATCTCTATTTGAGCTATTCGACTTCTCGCCAAAAAAGACCGGTTTACTTTTATAAGGTGTTTGAGTCGCTTTTTCATCATCTTTACGAGGAGTACCGTCGATGTAATGGTTGCGTTCACGGCTTTTTTTCTCAAAAATCGGTTTACCGTTGGCATCTTTACCTAAAAACTTCGGTTTCTCTTTCTCTTTTTTAGCCCATCTCTCTTTTTTGAGTGCCTCTTCCTCTTCGCGTGCGGCGCGTCGTGCTTTGGCTTCGGCTTTGTGCTGATTGTCTACTGCGATACCGAAACTGGGCTCAAATCCGGCGATTGATTCTTGGATGATGGTGCGTCCGAGGAGTGTTTCAATAGCGTAGAGGTGTTTTTGATCTTCAGAACCGAGTAAGATGAGTGCCATTTCTCGTGCATGGGCAAAACGGGTCATGTAGATGATCGCTTTGTCGGGAAGATCGTAACTGATGAGAATATCGTATTGATTTTTCTCAGAAGGACTCATCTCTCCATCTGAGACAACCGTTACATTGGTTGTCTTGGTGAGGAGAATGGATTGGGTATTGTTAGCGGTTGCAACAAGAATCTTTTTTTCAGGGTATTGAGCAATGAGAAAATGTAGAAGCTCAGTTTTGCGCTCCGTGTTACAAGGGTGGATACGGTGATTTTTACGTTGGATTTCGCTTGACATACATGTCCTTTAGGGGTGTAACCTCAGATAGTGTGAGGGATGCCGTTTTGCGACACAATTTTGATTGCGACATTATAGCGAGTTATTGCTTATAGGGTTTTTGTGCCCCTTTATGCTACAATAATTGGATAAAAAAAGGCATATTCGTATGCAAAACGGGAGAATGTGTGAAAAAACTTTTAATGTTAGTAGTGATGGCATTAGCCATTACAGGGAGCGGTTTTGCCGCTGAAATGGTTTCTACGTATAAAATTGCGGCTTATGTGGATGTGGAGAGTGCTAAATCAAAACTTTCTGCTGAAGGGTTTGAAGTAGTCGGGACACTCAAAGCAACGGATGCGGGAACAACCATCTTGTACACCAATGCAGCTATGAAAGCCGAAGCGGCAAAAGAGAATCGTGCATTTAATGCGGTTGGACGCATTTTGGTGGATGATGAGCGTAAGCAAATTTCGATTGCTAACCCATTGTATTTTGGTGCGGCATTTATGCAAAAAGATTTTAAACAATCGGCGAGTTTAAAAGTATTGAATTCACTCAAAAAAGCGTTTGGTTCGTTGAAGGATTCTGAAGATGCGTGGGATGCAAAAGGGCTTGCTAATTATCACTTTATGATGGGTATGCCCTATTATGAAGATATGGATACGGTAGGTTCAGGTTCTACTGCTGATTTGGTAGCCAAAGCGAAAGCGGCTAAGGGGACAGTCGTTCAAGTAGGAGCTGATCGTTATGTTGCATTCGTTGAGTTGGATAAACGTACCAGTGGTTTTGTTAAAAAAATCGGATCACAAAACGGAGAGATTTTACCGTATGCTGTTTTGATTGAGGGGGGACAAGCTAAAGCATTAAATGCCAAATATTACATTGCGATTAGTTACCCGCTTTTAACGATGACAGAGTTTATGGGAATCTCAACAGTGCCTGATGCGATTACCAAAGGTCTTCAAAAAATCTTCAAATAAATCTACTGCGTCATGCCGAACTGGATTCGGCATCTCATCTCAGATCCCGTATCAGGTACGGGATGACAATTAATTAACGATATGCTTTAATTCCCAGCAGTTTATCAAGTGTAGTAAACGTATAACCGATAGAGTGCAATGTCTCGATAATCATCTCCAGTGAAGCAACGCTGGTACGGTTTCGATGCATCAAGATTATATCGCCGTTGCGAATGTTACCAATGACGTTGTTGGCAACTGCGTAAGGGTCTTTGAGTGTCCAATCAAGAGAATCGAGTGACCATAAAATGGTGGTATATCCCGAACCATTAACGGCATTTACCACTTGGGTATTGATAGAGCCGTATGGTGGACGCATTAGTAATGGGTATTTCCCTGTAATTTCTTCGATACGAGACGCGGTACGCTCTAGTTGTAGGATTGTTGTATTATTCTCAAGGTTTGTCAATCGCGGATGATTAAAAGTATGATTTAGAACCAAATGCCCCTCATTAAACGCCCGTTTAACAGAAGTAATATTCTCATCATTCATGGTCGCACCAATCATAAAAAAGCTCGCTTTAACCCCATGTTTATCCAAAATATCGAGAAGAAGATGGGTGTTGTTCTCATCGGGTGCATCATCGAAGGTTAATGCTATGATTTTTTTGGTGCTTTCCCCATTGACAAAGACATTGGTATACTCTCCGTGTTGAATAGGTGCTACGGTATCGGTGCGCCATTGTTCTAAGAATTGGGTCATATTGGCATCGAGCAGGGGGGACGTACCGCGAATGTCATAGACAGTATCACCCAAAAGGGTGGTCGAAAATATAAAAATCAACATATAGAAAAGTTTCATCGTAACCATTTTTTGTAAAATTGTGGGAATTATACCCTCTAATCGAGGGTCTTTTTGTAAAACTTGACCGCGAAAAACATCATGACGGTGCAAATCACCATGAGTGGCCAGATGTTTGGCCATAATGTAGCAAAATCGCTCCCTTTGAGAACCACGCCCCGAATGAGACGATTAAAATAGGTGAGGGGGAGGAGTTCTCCTACGTGTTGAGCCCATGAGGGCATTCCTGAAAAAGGGAACATAAAGCCTGAGAGCATGATGCTAGGGAGAAAATAGAAGATGGTGAGTTGTAACGCCTGTAACATATTTTGGGCTAACGATGAGATAGTAATACCGATGGTGAGATTAACCGCGATAAAGAGTAAGGCGACACCATACGCTAAAAAAATAGACCCGTTAAACGGGACATGAAAGACAAAGTACGAGGCGCATAAAATAAGGGTGGCTTGAAGGAGTCCGATAATAATATAGGGGATGATTTTACCCGTCATGATTTCGAGAGGTTTTGCGGGGGTTGAGAGGAGATTTTCCATCGTTCCCCGCTCCCGCTCACGGGTGATTGCCAGTGCTGTCATCATAGTGAGGGTCATCGTCATCAGTGTCCCCATGAGCCCTGGAATGATGTTGTATTGGTTGATGCCATCAGGATTATAGAGGCGGTGAACTCGCACATCAAAAGGTTTTTGAAGCGTCGCAAACCCAGAGAGAGGACCTGTTAAATCTTTTTTTGCCACCTGTGTCGCTATCCCCTCGATCGATAACAGTGCGGTTGAAACGGTTACGGGGTCAGTGGCATCGGCTTCGAGGAGGAGGGAGGGTTTTTCACCCCGTAAAAGTTTTCGGCTAAAATCAGAGGGGATGGTGAGGATAAAGAGTATTTCCCCTTTTTGTAATGCTTCTTGGGCTTCGCTTGGTGTTGTGTATTGGGGCATAATCTTATAGTATTGCGATGTTTGCATTGCGGATGCCATGGTTCGGGTAAATTCGCTTTTATCATACGAGATGATAGCGGTGGGGAGGTGTTTTGGGTCGGTGTTGATAGCAAAACCAAAAAGGGCGAGTTGGATGATGGGTATGACAACCATCATGGCAAAGGTAATACGGTCCCGTTTGAGTTGTAAAAACTCTTTGATGATGATTCCCCACCATCGTGAGAAGCTGAAAGGGCTAACCATTGTCATCCCCAAAATTATCATCAGTATGTTTCATCAGATAGATAAAAACATCTTCGAGCGATGTCGGAATGGCTCTAAAGTTGAGACCTTTGAGTGCCGTTTCGATGGATTGCGGATTTAGTCCGCTCACATGGAGAGTGGTGCCAAAAATAACACTTTGTTCGATTGCACCATGGTGTTCAAGATCTTTTGAAATACTCATGAGATCTTCTCCTCGTATTTCGTAGGTTGATAACCCTTGTTTGGCAATAATGCTCTGAGCACTCCCCTGAGCGAGGAGATTTCCATAGGCAATATAGGCGAGTTTATGACACCTCTCTGCCTCATCCATGTAGTGCGTACTAATGAGTACGGAAACCCCTTGTGAAGCAAGAGAGTGCAACTCTTCCCAAAAATCACGGCGTGCACTGGGATCGACCCCTGCGGTAGGTTCATCGAGGAGGAGCAATCTGGGATGGCGGAGCATACAGGCGGCGAGTGCGAGTCGCTGTTTCCATCCCCCTGAGAGTGATCGTGCCAGTTGGGATGCTCTGGAGGTGAGTCCAAGGTTCTCGAGTGCTTCATTCACCACATTTTTACGATTTGCCAGCTCATATACCCGTGCCACAAAATCGAGATTTTCGCGGATACTCAAATCTTCCCAATAGGAGAATTTTTGGGTCATGTATCCTACTTCCCGTTTTATCGCATCACTTTGGGTGAAAATATCGTATCCGAGGCAGTGCCCCTCTCCGCTATCAGGGGTTAAAAGTCCGCACATCATCCGAATAGCGGTTGTTTTTCCGCTACCGTTAGGTCCTAAAAAGCCGACGATTTCCCCGCGTTTTACTTGGAGAGAGAGATTTTTGACGACGTGTTTATCTCCGAAATATTTGTTCAGCCCCTGAACATCGATAGCATACTCATTCAAATGACACTTCCACAGGTTGTCCCGGATGGAGCAAAGCGGCGTATTGTCTATCCGGATACGCTTCGATCATGTAGATGAGTTTATCTTTGGTCTCATTACTGTAGATGATGGGCGGGGTGTATTCTGCTTCGGGTGAGATGTAGGTGATACGGGCTGGAATCTTTTTGTGATCAGCACGAGAAGTGATGGTGATAGGTTGATGGATAGCGAGTTTTTCGATGATGGCTTGGGGGACAAAAAATCGTATTTTAATATTTTCAGGGGGTAATAGACGGACAATTATCCCCCCCACAGGTACAAACTCCCCCTCACGGTAGAGGGTATCGAAAACCAAAGCACCTTTGGGAGATTTGAGTGCTTTTTCAGTGACCCTCCATTGCGCTAAATCGAGTGCAGCTTGGAGTTGTTTCAGCCGATTTTTTTGGGCAATAATCTGATCGTTTCGTTTGGAGAGCTTGGCAACGGTGAGGGTGTTTTGTAACTCTTTGACTTTGGCGGCAGTGCTGAGTGAGAGTGCGGTTGTAGTATCAAATTCGACTTTTGAAATAGCATTGGAGTTATACAGACGGGTGTTTTGAGCAAGTTGGAGTGAAGCATTTTCAGAAGCGGCTTTGGCTTGAGTAAGTTGTGCTTCGAGGACGTGAATCTCTTCTGGGCGTGACCCTTTTTGGTAATCATCGAGAGTTGCTTGTGCAATGGCAAGTTCAGAAGAGGCTTGTTCAAACGCTAATGATTCGTTGGCATGGTCGAGTAAAAAGAGATTAGTGTTTTTGGAGATTGTATCTCCCCGTTTGACAAAAAGTTTTTCGAGTTTACCGCTTTGGGTTGAGGAGATATTGACGTATTCCCCCTCAGCGTAGCCTTGATAGGTTTGGGATGATTTTTCATTGCATCCACTGAGTGAGAGTAGGGTTAAAGAGATAAAAAATGGTAGGTATTTCATAAAGAAGATTATAGCGTTTTTAGTGTTGTGAATCATCCTCTTTTATAAATGGTTTGATTCGTGTTAGTGTATCGGGGTGACTGGAAAAAATAGAGAGCGATTCGTTGGCATCTTTATCGATTCGATTTAAAATATCGGCAAAGTAGTGAGGAGGAATATGGGCTTTATGTAGTGATGTTAGGGCAAATGCATCGGCTTCTTTTTCCATATCACGTGAGTACCCTTGCTGTAATAGCAGTGCAGGGATACCGGCAGCGAGATCGGAGAAATTACTAATATCACCGGTAATCATAACCAATAAAACTCCCGAACCCATCCCTTGCAGTACCATCCGTAATGTATGACGTCCGCGAACATGCCCAAGCTCATGTGCTAATACGGCAATAATCTCATTGTCATGGTGTGCTTTTTGGATGAGCTGATCGGTGATCACGATGGTATTTCCCGGAAGGGCAAAGGCATTGGCTCCGATAGTCTCGGAATTACGGAAGAGGAGACGGTATGAGGGGCATTCCGTAGCGGTACAAAAATGTTCAAGCTGATTGGTAATCTCTTGTGTACGATTTGAAGAGAGGAGAGTAGGGCTTAAATAAATCTTCTCCATCGTACTGAGCGTATCTTCACCTAAAGAGCGCTCAGTAGAAACACTCAACGCCATTGCCGATACTTTAGCGATAAAAGGGACTCCCCACACCAAACCCGAAGCCACAATTGCGATAGTAATCACAAGTGCGCTAGTGGCATATAAAAGTTTGTTTTCCAAATGACGGGCGAAATATTCGGGCGATTTGTGTCGAAGTGATTGTTCTATGAGTTTTAGAAGCTGATGGTCGGTGGTGTGAATTTCCCCACCGTTTGGGAGATAGATAATGGAGCGTGCATTACCGACGGAAGGGTCAATTTTGAGTGTTGAGAGATCGAAGGTGATGGTATCGGTATCGCTTTGTAGCTGAATAATCCCTTCTAGGAGAGAAATCGTGACGGGTTGTAGACGAGAGCTAAGCCCGTCGAAATACTCTCCTTGATAGAGAATCATGCGATACCGATGTCCATGTCAAATAAATCGGATATTTCAGAACCCGTAGCGTTAATATTTTCACTTGATTGGGTGACAAAATTATCAAGATTATTACCGTAAACTTGGAGACGATGGATTCGATATCGGGTGATTCGAACCATTGCAAACGGGATATAAAGACCGACTGTTAAAGCGATAAGCACCAGATTAGAGAGATAAATCCAAATAAGATCGCGTGCCCGTTGAGCAGAGGTAAAACGAATCTCTCCCAATTCGAGGTGATTGTAAAAGAGATTGGCTTTTCGTGCTTGGATAAAAGCGGTGAGAATAGGTATCGTTAGGTATAAGGTGGTAACTCCTCCTATTAAAAATCCTGCCATAGAAGCCATTGCTAACTCTTTGGGAATCCCCATTGCTATCATTCCATAGGCCCTGAAAGCACCAAAGCCTAAAATCCCAAAAGGGATTAACAAAAGAGCTAATGCGATGAGGTAAACACCCCAAAACGGTTTCATCGTTCCAGTATAAATCGTCGCTGTTTGACCGTAAGAATAATTTGATGCCAAATAGCGCACTTGACGGTAAGCAGTATAGGGGAGTGAAAGCCCGAGTGTAAAAATCGTTGTAATAGGTAGTAGTAGATAAACAACCGCCGCTTCTCCTACCGTACCTGAAAAATGGAGACGTAATCCGCGATAGGCACTTTGACGAGCGGCAAAACGTAATGCCATGACGATAATCCATGGAGATGCAATACCGAGAACCAGCATCATCGATCCGGAAATGAGTGGTGAAATATTACTGCTAATGACATAAATAATCAAAAAAGTAGCGGCAATCAAACGCCCTTTGAGAATTTGCATAGGGGTTGCTAAATAGGAGAATGGGTTGTTATCCAATAACGTATGACTGTAAAACCACCGTTTTGTACGTACTTTTGCCCATGCAGAGTAAATTCCGAGTGTGATTAAACTAAGGGCGATATTAACAATCCAAATTCGGAAATATTCACCGCCGTGTCCTGTAAATTCGAGAGGGTAGTTTTTGGTTGCTTTCATGCAGATACTTTCAAGGTAAAGATGGTGTTATTTATTAAACAAAATAACATATAGAACGTTAGTATATAGAAAAATATCATATTTTGCAATATGATTATACAAACGAGGGATCGTGCTAGTCTAGCTTGGATGATGGGTTATCAGAAGTTAGTAATCCATATTTTGAAAAATATTGTTCCATCATTTCATCCCCCTGAACCTCTCGCTGTAAAAGCCTTAAACGTTGAAAATTTTTATCATCACCGTCATACGAGACATCTGTATAACCTCTTGGAAAGCCTGCTGCCTCTTCAATATCTTCAATCGACCATCCGAGTAGCGCCAAGCCTTTTTCTGTAAAAATGGCTCTTGGATCAACGTATACCCAATAATCTCTATAACACTGTTCAATCACTTTCAGTATTTCTAGAAAATACTCTTCAGCTAATCTCGTAACCTCACCCAGAGGTGCATCTTTGAGATCTTCGATATCGACGAAATACGATAGATGCTTAATCTTTCCATCCCTAATCATACCTGTATGACTGACTGGCACCGTACCCACTTTTTGCATATGGTTTCGGAGGCTTACAAAATACTTCGCTAGCTTATTTTTTTAGGTTTTCCTGATGGGGAATATACCATGTATCAAAGTTTGGATACTTAGACATAACAGCTTGCAAAGAGAAGGTGATACTTCGTGCTGCGGATGTGAATGCACTGAGAATATATGAAAACTCATCATAGTTACCTTGTACCTCTTGAAGTTTCTTAAGAAAGTAGTCGGCTTCGCCAACCTTCGCTGCAACAATATAAAATCCTTTTGATGGAAATTGAAATTTTTTAACGGCCACTTCTCGCTCCTTGCGTCTGTTAACTATTTATTCATACCAAAAATCTACCATTTTGCTAGAAATTTATTAGATAATCGAACATTCAAACTGACATATTTTCAAATATTTTACTCTATTCCTCTTAAAAGGATTTCCGCAACGCTCTAACTGCAGGCTCAATCTCCTCCATCTTAAACCCCCAAAATCACATCCTTATCGCGTCCCATTCTCCCCCTGAATACTCTTTTGCTGCGTAGAGTTTGATCCCCGCTTCTTCGGCATATTTACGTAAGTGATCGTAATCGATTTCGGAAGAAGGGCGGATATTGATCGAGAGACCTCCCCCTTCGCTGAGTATGAGTATCGAATCACCTAAGTATTTGATGAGGCTTTGTTTCATCAGGTCGTGTTTCTTACGGTTTAGGTTTCGCACCCGTAGCAGATGACGTTCCCAATGCCTCTCACGCATGAACAGCTTCAACGTCTTTTGGGTCATGAGGCTGACACGGGAAAAAGTGCCGTGAAAGGAGCGGTATCGATCCATCAGATGACGAGGCAGTACGATATATCCGACACGCAAAGTAGGGCTAAAAGTGCCTGACACCTTTATTATATTTTTTAGTAATCAAAATTGAATTTAATGTATACTACTGAATGTGTCATTCTGTGTATTAAGTAATATGGGTAAAAATTTTAAATAGTAAATTGATAGGGCAATGACAAATGCAAAGTAAAATTGATTTTACAAAACAATTGCAAGTTGAAAATGATCTTCGTTATGAACGTGGGTTTACCCAGAATATTTTAGATACGGTTGAAGCTATTATTGTTGCTATAGAACCAAACGGTAAGATTATCCTTATCAACCGAAAAGGGTGTGAATTATTGGGATACAGTGAAATTGAATTAATCGCTCAAGATTGGTTTGAGATGTGTTTACCTCCAACTATTGATAAAAATTTCATTCGTCAACTTTTTCGAAAAACATTATCCGGTGATTTAGAAGAGTCTAAGTATGCTGAAAACTTGGTTATCACACGTTCAGGAGAGGAACGTTTGATTGCTTGGCATAACAGTACAATGCGAGATGTTGAGGGAAATATTATCGCCAGCCTCTCTGCTGGAGAGGATATTACGGAACGTAAAAAAGCAGAAACGGCACTTGAACATGAACGAGGATTTTTAAAAACATTGATTCAAACAATCCCAGATCTGATTTGGCTTAAAAATGTAGGTGGCGTTTATCTTAGCTGTAATCCACGTTTTGAGGATTTTTTTGGTGCCAAAGAGGCAGAGATTGTTGGGAAAACCGATTATGATTTTGTTGATAAAGAATTAGCCGACTTTTTCCGTGAACATGATCGTATCGCGATGGAGAAACAAGCCCCGTCGATGAATGAAGAGTGGGTGCCATTTAGCAATGATGGTCATAGGGAATTACTGGAGACAACTAAAACGCCGATGCTCGATTCAAAGGGAGAATTATTAGGGATTTTAGGAATCGGTCATAATATCACTGAACGTAGATCAGCAGAGGAACGGCTTGAGTTGTTTGCCAATGTTTTTACTCATGCACGTGAGGGGATATTGATAACGAATAAAGAGTGTAATATTCTCGAAGTCAATGATGCGTTTACACGGATTACAGGATACAGCTACGAAGAAGTTAAAGGGTGTAACCCTAGTATTTTGAAGTCAGGTCGGCAAAACAAAGAATTTTATAGTTCATTGTGGGATAATCTAACTCAAAAAGGACATTGGCGCGGAGAGATATGGAATCGTCGTAAAAATGGTGAGATTTACGCTGAGATGCAAACCATTAGTGTCGTTCTTGATCCTCATGGGGAAATTCAGCAATATGTGGCGTTGTTTTCGGATATCACTAATCTTAAAGAGAATGAAGAACGGTTAGAGCGTATAGCCCATTATGATATATTGACAGGGTTACCAAATCGTTTGTTATTGGCGGATCGTTTGCAACAAGCCATGCTACATGTTCATCGGCGTAAAGAGCAGTTGGCGGTCGTTTATCTGGATTTAGACGGTTTCAAAGATATCAATGATCGTTATGGGCATGGTGTCGGAGATCAATTTCTGATAGCGATATCGGCTAATTTGAAACATGCATTGCGCGAAGGAGATACAATCTCTCGCATCGGTGGAGATGAATTTGTAGCGCTCTTATTAGATGTCAAAAACTGGGAGTCCAGTATCATAATGTTAGAGCGTTTGTTGGATGCGGCATCAAAGCCTATTGTATTGGGAGATGAGATACTAAAAGTAACTGCAAGTTTGGGTGTGACTTTTTATACGAGGAAGGATAACATTGATGCCGATTTGTTATTACGTCATGCAGACGAGGCAATGTATCAGGCTAAACAATCAGGCAAAAATCAATATCAAATTTACCGACAAAAAGTAAATCACTCATCTTCGTATGATGTAGTAAATCATGTTCCGGTTGAGAATTAATGGAAAATATTTTCATTGCTATGCATTTAATTTAATGAAATTTGTTATACTACCTATTTAGTGCCTTCATTTGTTTCGAACATAATCTCAAAAAAAGGACGGTTATGGAAAATTTATTGTCAGAACTTAGTATTGGTGGGGTATCAACTCCCCCTATCAAGCTTTTTGAAAATGGTGATCATTCGATCTGGTGGGTAGGGATAAATGAGAATACGGCATTTAGGAGCAATGTATACCTCATAAAAGATGGTGATGAAGCGGTACTGGTCGATCCTGGGCATCGAGCTTACTATGAGTCAGTCAAGGATGCTGTATCCAAGATTATAGACCCTAAAAATGTAAAAGCCCTTGTCCTATGTCATCAAGATCCCGATGTGTGTGCGGCAATGGTTGATTGGTTAGATTTTAATCCCTCAATCAGAATTATATCTACCCCCAGAACGCACGTACTTCTTCCCTATTATGGTAAAGGGGATTATGAGAGGTTTGATGCTTCAGATGATACGGAGTTTGCGTTTGGTGAGAGTGTTCTGAAATTTATAGAGTGCCCATTTATGCATTTTCCAGGAGCTTTTGCCACGTATGATCCGCTAAGCGGCTTTTTGCTCTCCGGAGATGTGTGGGCGGCTATCGATTCGGATTGGAAGCTGGTAACGGATGATTTTGAAGGGCATATTTCGGGGCTGGATATTTTTCATAAAGATTATATCGCTTCCAATATAGCGTGCAGGGGATTTGTGGAAAAACTCCAAAACGTCTCAATCGAAGCGATACTTCCGCAACACGGCTCCATCATCTCTAAACCTGATGTTCCTGCTGCTATCGAGTATCTGGAAAATCTAAATTGTGGACTGGATATTTTGTATCCGCATTTGGGGATTTAAATGTCTGATGATGTCATTGAGCTTCAACGACAAGTCACTATCTTAAAACAGGCGGTAGATCAGAGTCAGCGCATCCATAAAAGTTATGATAATGCCCTTTTGCTCATCAAGCAAAAGGATAAAGAACTCAAAGAGAGTTATGCCAAACTCCAAGAGATGCAAGAAGAGATAATCCAAAGAGAAAAAATGGCCTCTTTGGGTTCGCTTGTCGCAGGTGTAGCCCATGAAGTCAACACTCCGTTGGGTGTCTCTATCACCTCTGCATCGATGATTCAGGAGAGTTGCAACAAAATTAGACGCTCTTTTGAGTCTGAAGAATTAACAGAAGAAGATTTAAAAGAGTTTTTGGATGGATCAATCGACGCGTGTAGTTTGTTGTTGCAAAATTTGGAAAATGCCGCACGGCTTATCCGAGGGTTCAAGCAAATATCGGTGGATGAGACGAGCGATCAAAAACGAGAATTCGATGTTAAACAATATTTGGAAGAGATTATCCGAACTCTCAAGCCACAGCTCAAAAAAAGTGTCGCTACCGTAGAGTTAGAGTGTCCTGAAAATATTATCGTGAACAGCTATGCCGGCTCTTTTGCGCAAATCTTTTCTAACCTTATCCAAAATTCACTTTTGCATGCGTTTGAGGGGAAAGATAGTGGTAAAATAGTGATTAAAGTGATCGATAAAGGGGATCGTTTAGATATTGAATATATCGATGATGGTATCGGTATCGATGAGAGTGTAAAAGATAAAGTTTTTGAACCGTTTGTAACGACCAAAAGGGCGCGAGGTGGTAGTGGTTTGGGGCTGAGTATTGTCTATAACCTTATCAGCAGTTCATTTGGCGGTTCGGTGAAGGTAGAGAGTGAAAAAGGGTGCGGTGTGCACTTTTATATTACCTTATTAAAGAGTTAATCATGGGATTTTTAAAAAAACGGGATGTTACGGATGAAAAACAAATATTAGGTACGTGGAAAGTGCTTATCGTAGATGATGAAGCCGCTATCCATGATGTGACAAAGCTTGCACTCAAAGGGTTCGAATTCGCCCAAAAAGAGATCGAATTTTTGCAAGCGATGAGTGCACAAGAGGCAAAAGAGATATTACGAAATCACAATGATATTGCTTTGATTTTACTAGATGTGGTTATGGAGAGTGATGATGCGGGGCTTGAGCTCGTCACCTTTATCCGACAAGAGATTAACAACAATATCATCCGAATTATTTTGCGTACCGGTCAACCGGGACAAGCTCCTGAGAAGTATGTCATCGATCACTTTGATATCAATGATTACAAAGAAAAAACAGAGCTTACCCAAACCAAACTTTATACCTGTGTTCGAACAGGGATTCAAGATTATGTTAGATTGACCGAACTACAAGCACAAAAAGAGGCTCTTTCGTACTTGGCAAAATCGGCAGTCAATATTTTTACCATCGATTCGTTTGAAAACTTTTTTAACCATACCTTAGAAGTATTGACAAAATTTATCTCGCTTGTCGATAACTCCAATACGATGCTCTCGGATGCGTTTGCAGTGTTTCCCGTGGATGATCTGGGGGGATATAAAGTGTGTATCAACTGCGGCAAATATTGTTCAGCAGGAGAGAAACATAATATAGAGCCAGTTATCAAAGAGGTATTAGAGAGAATCAAAGAAGATAATAAACTCTTTTTTTTGGATAAAGAGAGATTTGTAATACCGATCAAAGATGCTGAGGGGACGATGGCTATCGTTTTTGCTTTTGGAGATTTCAGATTGAACGGTTATTTCGTCGATTTATTGGGGTTGATGGCGCTTCAGATTAGCATATCCTTTAAAAATATTGACCTCTATGATATTCTCTCAAAAGATCATACTGAGACGATCAATATTTTAGCGGTAGCCTCCGAATACAAAGATGAATCTACTGGGGAACATATCAAACGCATTGAGAATATGACGCTGCTTTTGGCATTGGAACTAGGGTTTAGTGAAGAGGAAGCAACACGCTACAGTAGAGCAGCTATTTTGCACGATATTGGCAAGATTGCGGTTCCTGATAGTATTTTACAAAAGCCTGGAAAACTCGATGAGGAAGAGATGCGTATTATGCGTGTCCACACCGAGCGGGGTAAATCTATTTTACACAGTGATAAGCGATTTGCACTCGAAGCTGAAATAGCACTCACCCATCACGAAAAGTATGATGGAAGCGGATATCCACATGGTATACAAGGTGAAGATATACCACTTAGTGGCAGAATGGTGTCGGTCGTGGACGTGTATGATGCCCTAGTAAACGCGAGACCGTATAAAACTGCATGGGAAAAATCTAAGGCAATCGATTATATCAAAGAAGAAGTTGGAAAACAGTTTGATCCGCACATCGTCGAGGCATTTGTACGTTTGTACGAAAGCGGAAAAGTATGATCGATACAGCATTTGCAGAGCGTTTCGCCCATGAGTGGGTCGAGGCGTGGAACAGTCATGATTTGAGTGCGGTTTTATCGTATTACAGTGATGATTTGCCTCGCTCCCAATCTCTAGCTTGGGAGCGTATATGTTAGTTTGCATTCCCAACGAGGACGTTGGGAACGAGGGATATTTAGCTATTGACATTTAACGCCTATCCCATATGTTATGTTATATGTTGGGAGAGAAACGAGGAGGGGGAACACCTGCCCATCTGTTAGGATTCATTGAAGTAATGTATAAACCTAACTTCAAATGTCCAGATTCCATTGGTGAGCCCTTTGTACCAAAAGTCATCAAATGATGATTTTGACATATCTGCTTGACCTTTGAGATGAAAAGTTGCGGACTTGCCTTGATATTTGATTGATAGAAGCAATTTATCAATAAAGTGGTTGATATATGGGCCTTCTCGGATATCTGCAACGTCGTAATATAATCCAATGCATGGGCCTTTGAATTCATATACATCAGTTCCTTTTCGCTTTTGTTCAATCGGAAACATCAATGAGTTGAATGTATAAATAGTAATGGCTTCACTACCCTTTAAGTGAATATTGAATGCACGTGGGGCAATGTAAACTCCATTGATATCAAAGGAAGTTTCATCATTAATGCGTGCTGTTCCTATACCGATCTCATTGTCTTGGATTTTCATAAAACTTCCTAATGTTTAAAATGATCAAGCAAAAAGCCGCCGGAGGGTTTTTGCTTGATCTCCTTTGAGTTGTTAGCACTTATTCCATTTCTCTGATTGCTTGCTTGATATCCCTTAGTGCTCGGTCTAGCTCATCTTCTGCATCGCGAAGCTTTCTTCGTGCATCGTCATCAGCATCTCGCTTAGCTCTATGAACGGAATCAAGTGCTTGTTGTATTGAACGCTTGGCTCTTTCCAGTTTTTGTACTATTTCCATATCCTCATCCTTTTCTAATGCATAACTATTTTTTCATACCCAAAATATACTATTTTGATAGAAATTTACAAGATAATCGGACATTTAAAATGTTCTGATATTAGAAATATCAAACCAAAATTTTACATACTGACATATTTTAAAACATTTTACACTGTTTTTCTTAATACAATTTCCGCAAACGCTCTAACCGCAGGCTCAATCTCCTCCATCTCGAACCCACCGTATTCCACTTCTTTGTCATAATAGAAGATCAAAATTTACCAAAAGAGCGGTACGATACACTTATCAAACACATAGAAGCGCGAAACGGCATAATGGACAAAGAAACAATCCAGTTGATGCAACAATTTCAGAAACAAGCGGATGACAGATGAATAACGACGAACAAACCATTAAAGAGAATATCAAAAATACTTTTGACAATGTAGCCAAAAGCTATGATAGAAATCAGCAATTTATACTATCAGCCAAAAAAATGGTCGATATGATCCATTCTGAAAACGATAATTTGAATATTTTAGATTTATCAACGGGGACAGGTCATATCGCGATAGAACTTGCCAAAAAGTTTCCTAATGCAAATATTTACGCTGTCGATATTTCCGAAGAGATGCTCAATATAGCCCGATTAAAGACAAAAGAGCACGGGATAAACAACATCACCTACTTGGTTCAAGATGTAGAAAATCTTGATTTTGAAGATATAAAGTTTGATTTCATTACGTGCGGATACGGGCTGTTCTTCTACCCAAATATGGAAAGAGTTGTAATCGATATTTCTGAGCGATTGAGTGATGAGGGGAAATTCATTTTTTCAACCTTTACGGATCAAGCTTTTCAGCCGTATTCCAAAATATTTTTAGAATTGTTAGAGCGTCATTACAATATCGCACCGCCCAAGCGGATAGAAAAAAGACAACTCTCTACGCAAGATGAAATAGAAACGTTATGTGCTCATATCGAATACAATAGTTTGGAAATCCATGATATTGAGATTGTGTTTCCGATGGAGATTAATGAATGGTGGCAACTCCTTAACAGTACGGGATACAAGGGGTTATTAAATCAGTTGGAATCCAATTATCCTCAATTTGAAAAAGAATACATAGAGCATTTGCAATCAATTTCAAAAGACAACTGTATCGATTTTAATGCGAATAGTCTGATTTCTGTTGTTAAAATGAGATAAAATGAGTGTTATAACCATTTTTACTATTATCGCATTATGTCTGATTGGATTGCTCCATTTTTATTGGGCGATGGGTGGTAAATTTGCAGCTTTACAAGCGATACCGACAGAGAATGGCAAGCCATTGATAAATCCGGGAAAAATAGCTGCTGTTATGGTAGGATTGGCATTATTTGGATTTGCTTTTGTCGCCTATATCCTCTATTTTTATGATTTGAGTACGTCGCATTATCGGGATTATTTTATCATTAGCGGATGGATTTTATCGGGTATATTTACCCTTCGAGGTATCGGAGAGTTTAATGCAGTCGGATTGTTTAAAAAAATAAAATCATCTGAATTCGCCTATTATGACACCCGTTTTTACACCCCATATGCGTTATTTATGGGGTTGGTATTCGCTATTTTGGCGTATGGAGCATAATGTAGCCAAAAATCTAAACAATACTATCCGATGATTTTTTTTTCTATATAAAAACTATAAAAGTCAAATTTGCGGCGAAGCATTTGATCACACATCTTAAAGAGGGACAAATGAAGGTTCTGGTATAGGATTGTAGCTTCTATTTTATGGCATTATTTTCAAGATGCCCCGCCAAATACCCGCTTGAGAATGACTAGTGTAGGAATAAAATACATAAAAATATTTCCTTCTATAAACGCCTATTATCTGGTATCATACATCTATCAAAATCTATAAGAATCTATATTTTTATATGAAAAGGGAACACCTAAAGGGACACCCCTCATTTTAGGAGATGAATAATGGCAATTGATACTAAGCTGTACATTAATAAGGTGAAGCAAAATTTATGGGCAGATAAGGGATATGATGTCTTTTACTATAATTTTAAATTCAATGATAAAAGGTATCGCGGATTAATTAATTTATCGGATAAAGTAGCATGGAATAAAAAGGATCGTATAGCTCATGCCGAGATGGAGTTATTGAAGATCCGAAAAAAACGCGAAGACAATATCACTGATGATAGACTTACGCTCAATGCAATGATGGACAAACATTTACTTTACCACGAAGAGGGTAGGTGGAAAACTGAGAAGCGTAAATTCTATGATTACAATGTTCGTAATGATATACTCGGCAGGATGGCAATCAAAGATATTAAAGCGGTTCATATACAAGAGGTAATGGCAAAGCTAAAAGATAGAGGACTTAAGCCTAGAACAGTTGGTAGGCTCATCGAGGTTTTGCGTCCGGTGTTTAAACAAGCAATAGATAATAGAGTTCTTGAATATGATCCAATGGTGTTTATTAAAATTAAGCGTAATAAGACGAAGAAGATCGTAGTAAATGCAACCCAAGAGCTGAAAAAGATTTATGATGCTATTAATAATGAGTTTTTCCATGATCCGTTTTGGTTGGCATATTTTAGTTTTGCAATGCAGGGGAGACGGCGCACTGAAATCATGATGATAAAGTGGGAAGATGTAAGTTTTGAGCATAACTATTATGTGCTGCGTGATACTAAGAATGATGAAGAGCAAAAGATATATTTACCTGAGCGGATTAAGCTTTTAATCTCTGAATTTAGAGGCAGGGGAGAATATGTGTTTACCTCTGGTTATACCGGAACCCATATTACGGGAATACAGCACCATATTGATAAGCTTAAAAAGCGTCTCGAAAATCCGGCATTTTGTTTACACTATCTTCGGAATGTAATCGTTTCAGCTATGGCAGAGCAGGGGCTAGAGAGTATGCACCTATCCGGTGCATTAGGACATAATGATCCGAACACGATTAAGAAATATTTGACAATGAATTATCTCCGAAGCTCAGAGATGGCAAGCGATGTGATCGATACTATTGTGAATGTGAAGAAAGAGGAAGTAGTTTTAGATTTTTGTATTTGATTATGTAGAAATTTGGACTTAAGTTTCAAGTTTGAAATCATTTTTTGGTATAATTTTGAAAGCTTTAGATGATAAAAAAGTTCCATTCTTCGCGATGGATACACTCGGTTCATCTCTTAATATCTCACTGTAAATCCTATGAGATAGAAGCGATTTGACAAGGGTAGGGATAGCGTAAGGGTTTGTCGGCTTACTCGTTGTAATCCCTACTGGGTAATGAATAATGTTTTATTGGTACAAGCCTCTATCTGAAACTTCTTTCTGTTTTATCTCCGCAATTCGATTCAGATAATTTTCACACCAATCACTAAAAGCAAGCAACCAATTACGGTATTGTCTGTCGACTTTTAAATAATACTTTACAAAGCGATTATATTCAACATGAGGTATCTTTTTTTCATCACATTTTTTATATGCTGCATTTTGTAGCTGTTCTAAATATTCATTACTACATTCATCCAACATACATTTCTTTGATAGAGAGAATGGATGTATTTTTCTCTCTATTTTGTTTTTTTGTTTTGATTTACTACCAACTATTTCGCCTACATTTGGCATTTTTTCAGATTTCATTTTATTCTTCCACTCTAATCCTTTTGCGGTTAGACAGTAAGCAGGAGCAGTATTTTTATTGATACTTTTGATGATGTCTTTATCTTCAAGTTCTTTTATACATCGTGATATAGTAGAGATACTGCCAAGAAAAGGTAACTCTGAAAGAATTTTTTCACGGTATAAAAGATAATACATATTTTTATCATCGATATTATCTGATTTGCAAGGAGTTGCCCAATTTTCTAAATTGGCAAAAACGTGCATCACATGGATAGTTCTTAATTTTAACTTCCATTCATTGACTTTTTGATAATTGGTATACGCTCCCCAAATCATTTCGATTCACCGTTCAATAGCTTATTCCATCTTTGACCTTTTTCAGTAAGTGCATAAGCTGTATGGGTGTAATCAATATCTGGCAATGAAATAGATTTGATTACACCTTTTTTTTCCAAACCTAAAATTCCGCGTTTTATGCAAGATGTACTTTCAAGAATAGGTAATTCATTCAAAATGTTTCGTCTGCTTAAGACGTGATACGTATTAGCATCTTGAAAAATCTGATTAGGACTATACTTTTCCATTTCAGAAAAGACTGCCATTAACATACTTTCGTTCATATTGAGTTTCCAATCACGTATATTGTGATAATCTAAATATGCCATTTCTATCATTTCTATTTATCCTTGTAAAAATATAGTCGTTTATTTTGTAAGTGCTTTAAAGACACAAATATGCTAAAATAAACTTCATACCTTGATATTGTATATTATTTTGTAAATAGTGTCAATTATATTGTTAGTAAATAGGAGTGCTTGTGGAAAATATAATTAGTCAAATTGAAAGACTGAAAAAAGTATATATCTGTAAAACAGATTCAGACCTTTCTCGTATACTAGGTGTGGATAAAAATACTGTATGTGTTTGGAAAAAAAGAAATTCAATACCTGCCTATATTTTTAAAAAAATTTCTGAAGATAAAAATATATCGATAGATTGGCTATCACGTGGTATCGGTAGCATGTACATTCATGATGCGAATGAAAGTTTTCTCAAAGATGTATCAAAAATCGAGTTTGCACTTAATGGACCGATTAGCATGGACCTTTTAAAAAATCTTTGTGAAAATGAAGAGATTGTAAAATTGATTGAATTATTACCTCATGCTCCAAAGCCTTTTATTGAACAAATAATTATTCGTCTTGAAGAATTTGAAAAGCTTTCAAAGCTCTAAAAAAAATTCTTTTATATATAGTCTTTTTATTTATAAAAAGGCTATAGGATAATTAGTTATTAGTATTGGGTGCAAATATGAACGACTGTCGATCATTTTTGACTTTATTTTTATCCAAAAATGAATTACTTTAATTCGCCGTCATTTGAATTTTTGCAGTCAATTTACAATTAACCCCTATAGTGTCTGAGAACATATAGGGGGTGGGGAAGTACCCCCGCCTCAAATTGGCACAAAAATAAATTCAAAAATGATTGATATTAACTACATCGTGTAATGGGTCTGGTGAGCGGTGAGGGTTTTTAGCTCAGTTTCGAGTTCACCTAGCTGTTTTTGATGGAGTGTTAGGGTCTGTTGAGCTTTTTCGAGTGCGTCCAGTTTCTTTTGCCGTTCTTCTTTGGCTTTTTGGTGCGTTTCTACGAGAGCTTTGGCGGCTTCGTAGGCGGTTTTTAGCTTTAGGGATTCCTCGGTGAGGGTTTTGAGGGTCGCTTCGAGGGTTTGGGAGAGGGCGGTTTTGGTAGATAGATCATCGCGGTGTTGTTTGAGAACGTCATCACTGAGTAAAAACCCCGAAGTGCTTTTGATATCGCGGTTAAGCTCCCGCAGCTCCTCGCGAATCATCTCCTCGATTTTATCGATCTTCTCCAGTCCCAGCAATCGGCGCATCATCGCCTTGCGCTCGTCGTTTTTCATGGAGCTGAGAGCCGTCAGCTCCTTTTGGGAGGCGAATACCGTATGTAAAAATGCCTCTTTCCCCATCCCAAGCAGTTTCGTTACGGCGGTCGTCACTTCCCGGGCACCGGTAACGATACTCTCATCTCCCTCTTTGAGGTTTGCGTAAGCGGTGAGGGCTTTGCCCCGAAACTCGCGGATAGCGGTGTAGCTTTTCCCTTCGATCTCGAAGTTAAGCTCGACTTTGACGCTTCCATCACTTCCGGCAGTAGGAATTAATTTTTTGTCCGTTCGGTTTTCACCGTAGAGGGCGAAGAATACCCCATCAAAGATTGTCGATTTACCCCGTCCATTACGTCCGAGTATCCCGCATAGACCACTCTCAAATGTGATCTCATACGAGGCGTAGCGTTTGAAGTTCTGTAGTTTCAGCGATTCAAGCGTCATTATTGACCTCGTCATAGCGTGCAAAGAGTGTTGCTACTTTGGAGTTTAGACGTGTGAACTCTTCGGGTGTAGAACTCTGCTCTTCCAAGAACGCACCGAAATACTCCTGCAACGAGGCGGCATTTACACTCTCCGTCGCGGCGGAGGATTCGGTACGTCGGAACTTGCGCTGGATTTGAACATTGAGTGCGGTAGGGAAACACGCCTCGATATCGCGGTTGGCAATGTCGATCGATTGGGTGGCACTCAGGTTTTCTAGGGTGATGGAGAGCAATGCCCCCTCAACGTCCAAGGATGCACCACGTGAGCGTAGGGCGTCGAATATGTCCTCTGACGTCTGCGCATCGACACGGAGGCGGTGGCTGGGACGGAGGGTGATAGGGTGAAATGTCACATCAAGACTCTCGCCCAAAGTAACGAGGGCGTATCCTTTGTCGTTACGGGCATCGCTGCTGCTGGTTCGTTCGCTCGATCCTGCATAATAGACGTTAGGGTGTTTGCCGACCTTTCCGAATCCGTGCCAGTGTCCGAGAGCGACGTAATCCATTCTCTCAAACAGCTCCTCTTTCTCACGCGGATAAACCCGCTCACCGTACTCCTCCATCATAAACTGCGCCCCGACGGAGCAGTGAAGCATCATGATGTTATGTTTATCCTCATCTACCAAAGCTTCGCACTCCTCAATCGCCGTGAGATTGGAGAGTTCATCGTTGATGTGGGGGATACAATGGAAGTTGATATTATCAAATATCACTTTCTCATAACGCTCTTCGAATACGGGATAGATATGATCGAGTGTCCGCAGTGCGGCGAGGATTGGGGAAGCGGAGCGGGTGCGCGGGGTGGAGTGGTTCCCTGCAATGATAATTGTCGGAATCTGAGTGACACTGAGCCGTTTTAGCTGTGTAAGACAAAAGCTGATGGCACGGTTGGATGGATGAGGGCGGTGGAAGAGGTCGCCGGTGTGGATGACGTAATCAGGTTTAGTTTCTAATATCGCATCGATCACCTGAGTAAAGGCATCGTAAAAATCGGCTTCACGTTGGTTGATACCAGATTCATTGACGATCTCAAGATCGTTAAACCCCAAATGGGTATCTGAGAAATGGAAAATTCTCAACGCGAGCCTTTAGATGAAATATATTATTAAGACACAATAATAGTTTTTTGCTTAAAGGTTTGTATATAGAATGATAAAAATTAACAATAAGCTAAAGATATTAGTTTTTTTATGATGAATCTGTTAAAATCTATAATCAAACAAATATATACATGAATTCAAGAATCAAGGTATCCATTGACCACAGAAGCTATCAAACAACTAGAAAACGATCTTTGGGCAGCAGCCGATAATCTGAGAGCTAACACCGATCTAAAATCGACCGAATACGCCACCCCCGTTTTGGGTCTCATTTTTCTCAAATTTGCCGACAACAACTACCGACGTGCTGAAAAAGCGATCAACGACGAGTTCGCCAGAGTCTCCGGTACCCGTATGGAAATGCCAATTTCACAGATAGCCATCAGCAAATGTGGATTTTATCTCCCTGATCATGCACGGTATGACTATCTGCTCAACCTCCCCGAACAAGAAGATGTCGCGAAACGGATCAAAGAGGCGATGCAAGACATCGAGAAATACAAACCCGAACTCGAAGGGGTGCTACCTAAAGATGAATACGCCCCGCTAACCCGCACCGACAAGACGATCCCCTCGCAGTTACTGAAAAACTTTTCGAATATTCCGCGCGATGCCAGCGGGGATATGTTGGGGAAAATCTATGAGTTTTTCCTCGGAAAATTTGCCCTCGCAGAGGGGCAGGGGGGCGGAGCGTTTTTCACCCCGACATCGGTTGTTAAAGTGATGGTCGAGATGATCGAGCCGTACAAAGGGACGGTTTACGATCCCGCGTGCGGTTCTGGGGGGATGTTCGTGCAGTCACAGCATTTCGTCGAACAGCACCGAGCCGAACTGGATGCACTGGGCGAAGAACATGAGGAAGATCAGCTTTTTGTCTACGGTCAAGAGAAAACCCTCGATACAGTGAAACTCGCGAAAATGAACTTGGCGGTTAATGGTCTGCGCGGTGAGATCAAACAAGCCAACAGCTACGCCGAAGATCCGTTTGACGGATTCGGCAAGTTCGACTACGTGATGGCGAATCCGCCGTTTAACGTCGATGATGTCCCTATTGCCACGATCGAGAGTGATCTACGCTTTAACACCTACGGAATCCCGCGCAACAAAGGGAAAGTGAAAAAAGGGGAAGAGGGGAAAGAGACCGTCCCCAATGCCAACTATCTGTGGATCAACCTGTTTGCGACGTCGCTCAAAGAGAAAGGGCGAGCCGCGCTGGTAATGGCAAACTCCGCCTCGGATGCCCGTCACTCCGAAGCCGACATCCGCCAAAGCTTGATCGAGAACAATCTCATCTACGGGATGCTAACCCTGCCGTCGAATATGTTCTACACCGTCACGCTCCCTGCGACGTTATGGTTTTTTGACAAGGCAAAAAGCAACGATAAAATCCTCTTTATCGATGCTCGCAATATCTTTACCCAGATCGACCGCGCCCACCGTGAGTTCAGCGAAGAGCAGATACAAAACATCGCCATCATCAGCAAACTCCACCGAGGCAATCGAAAAGCGTTTGTCCGTCTCATCGAGCGTTATTTCGAGAGAGGGATGGAGCTGTTGATCGAAAACGAGACTCAGGTTATGCCTGTGAGTACACAGCTTCTCAGTGTCCTCGATGACGAGGCGGGGAAACTCGCCGTAGGCGATCTGGTGAAACAGTGGAGCGCACTGGATAAACTCCAGAGTCTCTACCAAGCGCACCGCAAACGTGACACGAAACTCAAAAGCGACACAGAGATCGATGGTCTAAATCGTGCACAGCATATACTGCGCGAAGCGTTCGATCCTTTTTTCCTCTCATTGCACGCGGGGCTAAAACAGCTCGACAAGATCGTAAGAGCACATGAGAAACTCAAAGCGGAAGCGGCGCAAAAAGAGGGGAAACGTGCCATGGCGGATCGAGAGATCAAAAAGCTCAAAGATGCCCTCGAACAGCTCCACAAAGAGGTAAAAACCGCCGAGAGTTTTTACCGTCATATCCACTGGCTCCAAGAACGCTTTCCCGAAGCACGCTACGAAGACGTAACGGGGCTGTGCAAGCTCGCTACACCGGATGAAGTCAAAGAGCAGGATTATTCGCTCAATCCGGGGCGGTATGTTGGGGTTGTGATCGAGGAAGATGGGAAAACAGAGGAAGAATTTATTGCAGAAATTGTTGATTTAAATGGTCAGTTGGAAGAGTTAAATAAGTTCTCAAAAAATATTGAACAAATTATACATAATAACATTCATGAATTGATCGGTGAATAGTAAATGATAGGAAATAAAAGTATTTTTGATTATAAGATAAAAAACTTTTGTGCTGTTGGTGATGGAGCTCATGCAAGTATAGAAAGACAAATGAATGGTGTTATGTATTTAACATCAAAAAATTTTAAAAAAAGTGGAATCGATTTATCAAAAGTTGATTACATCAGCGAAGCGGATTTTGAAAAATACTTTGAAAAAAATAAATCTGCTATTGTTAAACCTTCTGTAGGTGATGTTGTATTTGGAATTATTGGATCGATTGGTACTCCATATGTCATGCGTCAGACAGACAGATTTGGATTATCAAGTAGTGTTGGAATTATCAGACCTAATCAGGATATTTCTCCAAAATATTTATATTATTTTATGACTTCTTCTCCATTTCAATTGGCTGTAGAGGCAATGAAAAGTGGATCAGCACAAGGCTTTCTTAGTCTAGAAATGATAAGAAATTTACCTCTGATTAAGTATGATATAAAAGTTCAACAAAAAATCGCCGCTATCCTCTCCTCTTACGACGATTTGATCGAAAACAACCAACGACGCATTACCCTCCTCGAAAAAATGGCAGAGGAGATTTACCGCGAATGGTTTGTCCGTTTCCGCTTCCCCGGATATCAAAGTGCCGAGTTTGAAAAAGGGATTCCGAAGGGGTGGAATGTCAAAAAAATAGGGGATATATATAATACATCTTCAGGTGGAACTCCATCACGTAAAAATTTGAATAATTATGGTGGTGATATTAATTGGCTTAAAACTGGAGAGTTGAAAAATATTTTTGCGTTTGGAAGTGAAGAAAAAATAACATTACTAGGTTTAGAATCATCTTCAGCAAAAATATTTCCTGTCAATACAGTGATTATTGCAATGTATTGTGCAATGGCTGATATAACTATTCTTGCCGAAGAATCTTCAACAAATCAAGCATGTTGTGCATTTTTACCAAAACATAAATATCTCAGTCATGTTTATACGTATTATTTGATTAAATTTGCTCAAAATCATATGATTCAATTCGCGCATGGTGCGGCTCAACAAAATTTGAGCCAAGATTTAATTAAAGGATTTAAAATTTTAGTTGCTAAAGAATCAATCATTCGTGAATTTACTGAAAAATTAACTCCAATTTTTGATCAAATTCAATCAATAGCGAAATGTAATTCAAATCTTATAAAGACTAGAGAGCTTCTTTTACCTCGTCTTATCTCCGGCAAACTCTCCGTCGAAAATCTGGACATCCAGTTTCCGCCGAGTATGTGCGAAGATGGCGCGGCGTAACCATATCTTGAGGAAAACACACTAGGCGGTACATGATGGCAAAAAACTTTATCTCCGAAGACGATATCGAACAGGCGATTTTACAAAAGCTCAACACGCATTTCGGCTTTGAACTCCTCAACTGTTATACCGCCAAGCCCGAAGAGTTGCGTGATAACTCCAAACGCGCCGATAAACGCGATGTCATCCTCGCTGATCGCCTCACATCCGCATGCCTCCGCCTCAACCCCACCATCCCTGCAAACATCATCGAGAGTGTTGTCGAGAAGATTATGGATCGTCGCGGGGCGATGTCCTCTATCGCCGCTAACCGTGAACTCGATAACCTGATCCGAAACGGTGTCCCCGTGAGCTATGATGATGCACAGGGGGTTAAACAAAACGAGAGCGTCCGTTTGATCGATTTCAACGATTCACGAACCGCTGAGGGGGCAAATGAGTATCTCGCCGTTTCACAGCTCTGGATCAAATCGACAGGACAATCACCTAAAGCTGCCTACCGACGACCGGATGTGATCTTGTACGTCAACGGGTTGCCGATCGTGTTTATCGAGCTGAAAAACTCCAACGTCAAACTCCGATCTGCGTATGATGATAACCTCACCAACTACAAAAACGATATTCCTCAGCTCTTTCATACGAACGCGTTTTGTATCTTTTCCAATGCTATCGAGACGAAAGTGGGGAGTTTCACCGCAGGGTGGGAACACTTCTTTAACTGGCTACGGGTCGATGATGAAAAAGAGAAAGTGGATCGTAAACAGATCGCCCGTGAGGGGACGAGTCTGGAGTATGCGGTGGCGGGGTTGTGTCAGCCCTACAAGCTGCTCGATTATGTTGAAAACTTCATCCTCTTTCACAAAGAAAACAGCAAGATTATCGCCCAAAACCACCAGTTTATCGGGGTCAATAATGCGTATGAACGGTTTTTGAACCGTAAAGAGCTGGATGGAAAACTGGGGGTTTTCTGGCATACGCAGGGATCGGGGAAAAGCTTTTCGATGATCTTCTACGCTCGAAAGATATTTCGCAAGGTGACGGGGAATTTCAGCTTCGTCGTTGTCACCGACCGCCAAGACCTAGACGGTCAGATATACCGAAATTTTGTTAACACGGGGACGGTAACGAAACAAGATGCCGCCCAACCCAAAGATGCCGAAGAGATGCGTAAATTTCTAGGGCAGAATAAAAAAGTGGTCTTCACCCTGATCCAAAAATTCCGTTACGACAAAGGGAAAAAATATCCACACCTCTTTAACCCCGATGAACGCGAAATCATCGTTATCGTCGATGAGGCACACCGTACCCAGTACAAATCTCTCGCCGAAAATATGCGCGCTGGACTCAAAGGGGCGCATTTCCTCGCTTTTACGGGGACACCGCTGTTAGGTAAAGAGCGCAAAACGAACAGTTGGTTCGGGGGATACGTCTCGGAGTATAATTTTCAACAGGCGATGGAGGATGAGGCGACGGTACCGCTGTTTTATGAGAAGCGGGTTCCTGAAATGTTGATCCAAAACGATGATCTGGGTGATGAGTTTTACGAACTGCTCGAAGATGAAAACCTCGACGAGGCTCAACAGCAAAAACTGGAGCGAAAGTTCGCCCAAGAGATGGAGGTGATCAAGCGTGATAGTCGTTTGGAGACCATCGCCAAAGATATCGTTTATCATTTCCCGCGTCGGGGGTATATGGGCAAGGGGATGGTGATTTCACTCGATAAATTTACCGCCGTTAAAATGTATGACAAAGTACAGCGTCTCTGGAAAGAGGAGATCAAAAACCTACGGGGGCTTATCAGCAGATCGACCAGTGAGATCGAAAAAGAGCGGCTCAAAAAAATGCTCGAGTACATGAAGTCGGTCGAGATGGCAGTGGTGATCAGTGATCCCAAAGCCGATGAAGAGCGATACGAAAAAGCGAAGCTCGACATCAAGCCACATATCAAACGGCTGGAATCGCTCGATCAGCACGGGCACGACATCGAGTACAACTTTAAAGACCCTGAGAATCCTCTACAGCTCGTGTTTGTGTGCGCGATGTGGCTGACGGGGTTTGATGCTCCGAGCGTCTCAACTCTCTATCTCGATAAACCGATGAAAGATCACACCCTCATGCAGACGATAGCACGGGCAAACCGTGTTGCCTCCCACACGATACGAGGATATAACGGACAGTTGGTCGAGAAGAAAAACGGGGAGATTGTCGACTATTACAACGTCTTTCGAAATATGAAAAAGGCGTTAAAAGATTATGCCCAAGGGGAAGAGGAGGACGAGGAAAAATCGCCTGTCCAAGAGAAGGGGGAACTTTTCAAGCTCCTCGATGATGCGATAGCCCAAGCCATCGGTTTTTGCCGTGAGCGAAATATCAATTTAGAATCGATTCTCGAAGAGAACAACACGTTTAAAAATATCGAAAACTTCCAATCCTATGCCGATATTTTATTGAGTAAAGACGAGTGGCGCAAATCGTTTTATGTGTATGACAACACGGTGTCGGCTCTGTATGAAGCGTGCAAGCCTGAGATATTCTCCCAACCGCCTCGTCTGATGATCGCTGTCATGCAGTATCTGCGCGGGGTAATCGATTCGCATATCGAAAAAGCCGATATCGACGAAGTGAGTCGCAAGATCGCCGAATTACTTGATGAGAGTGTTGTCGTCGATAATGCCGAGAAGTTTGCGATTAAAGAGCATCAAGCCGAATATCAGATCGTCCAAAAAGGGAAAGTGTGGGATTTAAGCAAAATCGATTTTGAAAAGCTTAGAGCCGATTTCGCCGTGGTTCAATACAAAAATATCGAAATCGCCGAGATGCGCGCTTTTATCGAAGATAAACTCCGTCAAATGTTGGAACAAAACCACACCCGAATCGATTTCGCCCAAAGGCTCCAAGAGATTATCGATAAGTACAATTCTGGGGGATCATCCACCGAAAATTATTTTGATGATTTGGTGAAATTTACCGAGAGTATGAAAGAGGAAGATGAGCGCCATGCACGCGAAGGGTTGAGTGAAGACGAACTCGAACTTTATGACGTACTGAAAAAAGAGAAGCTGACCAAAGCAGAAGAGCAAAAAGTGAAGCTAGCGGCCAAGCATTTGATCACACGGCTCAAAGAGGGGCAGCCTAAGGTTCTGGTACAGGATTGGTGGAAAGACACGCAGAGTAAAGAGATCGTCAGAGATACCGTTCGTAAAGTTTTGAACGAAGATTTACCTGAGAGTTATGATCGTGTCATTTTTAACGAAAAAAGCGAGAATGTTTTTGAGATGATCTTAGGGTTTGCGGCACAAGGTCAGAGATGGGCGGCGTAGAAGAATTAGCTACTTATGAAGCAAAAATGATAAGAATTGTGAAAGAGAATGTAGTTAGGTAATGGGAACACCTAATTTGATTTTACTGTTTTTCTTTTTACAAATAAAGCAATTATTGAATTATTTGGACTCAAAAGGAACACCTAAAGGAACACCTAGTATTTTAATGCTAATTAATATATGCTATAAAGCCCTATATTGTGGCTTTATTTCCTAAATGCCCCGCTAAATACCCGCTGGAGAAGGACCATTGCAAATTATATCCACCGCATGGTCCATCGAGGTTCATCACCTCACCGCAAAAGTAAAGCCCTCGTAAAATTTTACTCTCCATCGTATCGGGAGATATCTCTTTTAGCGACACCCCGCCTCGGGTAATCATCGCCATCTTGAACCCATCATGTCCGATGACGGTTAGTGGAGTCCATGCGAGAAGTTTGATGAGGCGATCACGTACAGCACCTGAAAGTTTATTAAATCCGCTTTGCGGATCGGCGTCTGCCAAGATGCATAAAGCACGTCCTACTGATTCGGGGAGGAGTGTTTGTATATGTGTTAATATTGACTGCTCAGGATGTTTGTGTATCTCATTTTTGATGTGGTTGAGGAGTTGATCTTCGTTCATCCCTTTGGTCATATTGATTAGTATTGGAACTCCACCGTGTTTGGAAAGATAGGGGTTAATCTCACGGGCAATATCGAGAACCACTGGCCCTCGAATACCTGTAGAGGTAAAGATAAGATCCCCTTTGGCACGAATATTTTTGGCTTTTGGGAGATCGATTTTGATTTCGACTTTAGGAATTGTATCGGCACGGCATCCTTCTCCCCACACCTCCTTGGTTTTGAGAGGCATCATAGCAGGGTAGAGATCGGTGATGGTGTGACCCGCTTGGGATGCGAGTGTAAATCCATCCCCCTCTGCTCCCAGTTGCGGATACCCTAAACCTCCCGTCGCGATAATGACATTTGGAGCGCTATAAGTTGTTGTCGCGGTACTAACACCCGAAACGCTCTCTCCATCACTCACGAGTGACTCTACCCTCTCTGAACATACTACGGTGATTCCAAGGCGTTTCATCTCCTCTTCGAGGGCAGTGATGATGGTGAGTGCACTGTGACTAATCGGAAAAACACGATACCCATCGGGGGCATGACTCTTCACACCGATTTGGGCAAAAAAAGAGATAAGGGCTTTATGATCCAGTGCGTTTAGTGCAGGGGTCATAAAGCGACCGTCCCGACCGAATCGCTGCATAAAATCTTCATTGGAGAGGGTATTGGTAAGATTGCACCGACCACCGCCGGTTGCTTTGAGTTTAGCACCGATGTGTTTGAGCTTTTCGAGTAATACTACACGCTTTCCCAGTCGGGCGGCAGTGATTGCGGCAATCATTCCTGCCGCACCGGCACCGACAACGATGAGATTATATGAGGTTTGAGAGGTGTTTTGCATAGAGGTTCAAATATCGGTAATACGAACCAATGTGAGGTACTGTTCGCTTTCTAAGATATTCAAAGAGATGCCGAATTTTTGGGAGAAATGTTTACGTTGACCTTCGGTGAGTTCCGAGAGATGAATTTTGTAGTAGTGATGGTTGTTATCACTGCTCTTTTGCATACGGTAGGTATTAATCTCTTCAGGAGAAGGATCGTAGTGGATATATTTTTGCATGGAATTATTATAGCACACGAGATGCTATAAATGAGAGGGCTTACCCTCTTGCAGTTACTTCGAGCAAATGGTAGCCAAATTGGGTTTTGATCGGACCATATAGGACACCGACATCGCCGTTGAATACCGCTTTGTCAAACTCTGGAACCATTTGACCAGGGGTAAAACGTCCTAAATCTCCCCCTTTGCGTCCCGATGGGCATTGGGAGTTGTCTGCTGCTGCTTCGGCAAAAGAGAGACCCTCTTCAATCTGTTTTTTGAGTTCATTACACTCTGCTTCGCTACTGACTAAAATATGTCGTGCGGTTGCCCATGCCATGATGATCCTTTTATTGTTTTTGAAATTTTACTCAAATAACTGACTGAAATAAAGGGGATAAGCGGGATTATTTTCCCGCTTTGAAACGTTCCCAATATTTTTCATAGACTTTGACAGCACTACCGATATCGGTTTGAAATTCGCTATTCGTTAAATCTTGCGCAATAGGGTAGATGATACGATTGGCTTGAACCGCTTTTGGGAGAAGTTTTACCGATGCAGCGTTTGGAGAAGCATATCCAATCTCTTCGGAGATGATTTTTCCGATTTCCGGTCTGAGGATAAAGTTGATAAATTTATGGGCGTTGTCAATGTTTTGAGAATTTTTAGGGATGACCAAAGAATCTACCCACAACATAATCCCCTCTTTAGGATAGACGTATTTGAGATCGGGAGACTCTTTATTTGCCATGTAGTTTTCACCGTTAAAGTTCATTCCAAGTTTTACCTCTTCGCTGAGATAGACCTGTTTTGGTGATTCAGAATTGAACACTTTGACATTAGGGCGGAGAAGAAGAAGTTTTTGGTATGCTTGCTCAATGTGTTTTGGATCGGTATCGTTCGCACTGTATCCTAAAACTTTGAGTGTCATACCGAATACTTCGCGTAAATCATCGGTGAGAAGAACCGATTTTTTGTATTTCGGATTCCACAAATCGCCCCATGATGTGACCGCATTTTTACCGAGTAATGCCGAGTTGTAAGAGACTCCGGTACTTCCCCATAGATAAGGGATAGAGTAATCATTTTTAGGATCAAACGGTTTATAGAGCAACGTTTTGTCGAGGTTGACAAAATTGGGGAGTTTTGTTTTATCGATAGGTGCGAGTAGCCCCTCTTTTGCCATTTTGCTCACAAAATAGGTGGAGGGGACAATGATGTCGTAACTGCTTTTTTTATCGGTTTTGATTTTGGCGTACATCGCTTCATTGCTGTCGTAGGTGGAATATTTAACTTTAATTCCACTCTCTTTTTCAAACTGTTTAATAACTTTTGCGGGTAGATACTCGCTCCAATTGTATACATATAAAACATTGCTCGAACCAAACAGGTAGGTGCCCAGTAGCAACAAGCCTAGTAAGATTTTTTTCATTTTGTTTTCTCCCTGATTAAAAATTGAGATAGTGCGACAATAAGAATCGTAAAGCCGAACATAATAGCAGATAATGCATTAATTTCGGGGCTGACACCGAGACGAACCATAGAAAATATTTTGATAGGGAGTATCTCAAAATCGGTTCCGCTGACAAAAAAACTGATGATGACATCATCAAGCGAGAGGGTAAAACTGAGTAAAAATCCCGCAATGACGGCTGGGAAAATGTTGGGGAGGATGATGAGTCTGAAAATATCAAATTCATGAGCTCCCAAATCACGGGCTGCTTCGATGATGTTTTTATCAAAGCCGCTTAAACGGCTCATCACCGTAACGATGACAAAGGGGAGAGAAAAAGAGATATGGGCTATCAAGAGGGAGTTGAATCCAAGCTCGATATTGAGTAAGACAAACAAAAGCAATAAAGCAATACCCATCACAATCTCAGGTGAGATGATGAGGACAAAAACAATAGAGTTGAGAAACTTTTTGCCAAAAAAGGTATAACGAAAAAAAGCGATAGCTCCAAGAGTCCCAAGCAAGGTTGCGATGAGAGAGGAGCTTGTAGCCACCATGATGGAGTTGATAGCCGCATCTAATAATTCCTCATTGAGGAAAAGTTTATCGTACCATTTGAGGGTAAAACCGGTCCAATTTAAAGAGTATTTGGAGTTATTAAACGAATAGAGTATCAAAATAAAAATCGGTACATATAAAAAGAGAAAGATAAATCCAATATAGAGTCGTTTAAAAAAGTTCACTGTTTCTCTTTTTTGTCAATTTATCGGCTAATGAATAGAGCCAAATCAAACCTAGCATTAATAAGGTAAGAAGAACACTAGCAACACTTCCAAACGGCCAATCTCTAAAAGTTAAAAACTGATTTTTAATAAAGTTCCCGATAACCAGATTATTGGCTCCACCGAGTAAGTCGGAGATGAAAAACATACCCAAAGAGGGGAGAAATACCAAACTGATACCGGCGATAATCCCCGGTGAGACGAGGGGGATAATGATACGGAGCATGACGGAGGTTTTATTCGCACCCAAATCATGAGCCGCTTCGATCAGACGTTTATCAAACTTTTCAAAAGAGGCATAGAGCGGCAAAATCATAAAAGGCAAGAGTGTATATACCATACCGATAATCACGGCAACATCGGTATAAATAATCTCAAGCGGTTCATTGATGAGCCCTATACCCATAAGGGCGGCATTCAAAACACCTTTGGTTTTTAAAATAACCACTAACGCGTAGGTTCGAACCAATGAACTGGTCCAAAAAGGGATGATGGTTAAAACGAGTAAGGCAGAAGTGTATTTTTTAGAGACTTGTGAGAGGAAATAGGCAAACGGGAATGCCAAAATCAGACACAGAATCGTTGAGATAATAGAGAGTTTAAAAGAGATTAAAAAAACATCCAAATAGAGTGGATCGAAGATTTTAATATAACTCTCAAAACTGAAAATATAGAGGATAAATTCTTCATCTCCACGGGTTAAAAAACTGGCAATAAAGACCAATAAAAAAGGCAATAAACCAAAGACGATAAGCCATGATGAGATAGTGAATATGGAAAAATTTCCAAAAAAACCGATTTTAGTCTTCAAGGATACTTTCCCATCCGTCATGCCAATAAATATAGAGCTTTTGCCCCTCTTTATAATCTAGTGCATCACTCTCTTCGTTGTAAAATTCACTCGCAAAAATAATTTTTCCACTGACAAGTTCGATGACTAAATCAATGGTCACCCCTTTATAAATAATCTCTTTGAGTTCCCCTTCAAAATAGTTGGTTGATTTTATATCTTCGAGGTTCCGTTCGCATCGGAAATCTTCGGGACGTATTAAAATCGTAAAATTTTTAGCAGAAGTTTTAGAGATAAAATGCTCTAATGCCATCTGTTTTCCTTCTACTTCAAACAACGCTTGATCGGCATCGATTAATGAGCTATCGAGTAAATTTGTCTGACCGATAAAATTGGCAACAAAAATATTTTTAGGATTCTCATACACCTCTTTTGGGGTAGCGATTTGCTCTATTACCCCATGATTCATGACCACAATACGATCACTCATGCTCAGTGCCTCTTCTTGATCGTGGGTAACAAATACAAAAGTAATCCCAAGCTTACGCTGCATCTGTTTGAGTTCAATCTGCATCATTTTACGAAGTTTGAAATCCAGAGCACTCAAACTCTCATCGAGCAGTAAAATAGAGGGTTTATTGACGATGGCTCTGGCTATGGCGACACGTTGCTGTTGCCCTCCGGAGAGCTCATTGACCATTTTTTGTCCGAACTGTTCGAGTCGAACCAATGAAAGGGCATTTTGAACTTCGCTTTGAATCTCCTCTTTCGGAACTTTTTTCATTTTTAATCCAAATGCAATGTTGTCATAAACATTGAGATGGGGAAACAATGCATAACTTTGAAATACGGTGTTAAAGCTCCGTTTATTAGGGGGAAGCTGAGAGATATCTTTTTTTTCAAAAGTTAATAGACCGCTGTCAATCTCTTCGAAACCGCCGATAATACGTAACATGGTTGTTTTTCCACAACCGCTTGGTCCTAATAGGGTTAGAAATTCGCCGTTATATATATCTAAATTGATATTTTTGAGTACAGAATTACCTTCATAGGATTTATGTATGTTTTGAAGTTGTAGTAAAATTTTGTTCATAAGGGGTATTTTATCAAAACTGATAAAGAAAGCAATGGAAATTTATCTTAATTAATATATTTTGACAATATCAAAACCGCCCGAAAGGTCTGTCAGTATATAAATAATTATCCCTTCTAAGATTCCTGCGAGTGTTCCAACCAACAACCCATCTCGTATTATTTCATACGAATAGGGTGCATCATATTTTTTTAGTATTAGTGACTTTTGCATAATGAACTCCTTTAGTGAGTTTTATGTAGCCTGTTTCTTGAGCAATAAACACATCGAAAATATAGTACACCCAAAGTGCTAAAAAGAATATATAAAAACAAAAATAATTTTTATCTCAATACTCCCCTTATTAAAATGCTTCAGCACCTTTTTGGGTTAAAATTAAAGTTACACCATCCTCTTTTATCTCGATGATTCCCTCATTTTTTAGTTCATCCATCGCTTTGGTAAACGCTTTATCTTGTTTTGGACCTATTTTTTTCAAAACGGCATTAATGACGTCTTGTTTGGTCATGATATGACCTTCAACTGCACGGCTCGCTTTAAACCAGTTTATAAAGAGTGCTTTGATCTCATTTTTTTGAGTTGTTTCGATGTTCTCTTTTTTGGGAGGTGCTTTGCGAGCGAAATTTTGATGAGAATGTTTAGAATCTCGTTTTGGAAGAGACTTTTTATGGGTATTGGTAGGTTTAATGGGTGATCCTTAATGTTGTACAATTCATTTTAATATTGTATTGAAATATATTTAAACACGGCTATAATATGTGTAAATAGGAAATATATTAGCAAAAAATTGTTAGAAAGGGGTTGCACGAGCATGAAAGGTAAAATATTAGATTTTAACAGTGAAATGAAAAGTGGGCATGTTCGAGATGAGAATGAACATAAATATCCTTTTTTTATAGGTGATTGTAAAAATCCGCAAAAAATTAAACTTGGTGCTAATGTTGATTTTGAGCATGACGGTGAAAAAGCTATCACTATTACTATTAATGATAGTGTGGATGATACGACAATTCAAGAAGAGAATAAAAGTAAAAAATTATTAGCGGTAAAATCAAAAAAAAATATTTCAATCCTTTTAATAGCAATAGTCATATTAACATTAGGTGCTCTAATCGCTATTCTTGTCCTCTCCGATATCCAAAATAAAAAATTTAAAGATGTTGAAAAGCGATACGAAAGTGAAATCAATAATATAAAAAATTTTCTTAACAAAGAGGATTGCTCTAGTGCCGTAGACCAATACAAACAAGCGAGTAATACACGGAATGATCTTTATAAATATGGACGTTACTACAGTATTGAATCGCATGCTGAGCACGCACACGCGATCGATATTGCCGAATGTTTTGTCAGCCAGAATGATTTTACTAATGCTGTTGAAATGTTAGATATAAAAACTACAAACAGTATTGATTATCTTAACCGTGCCGCAATTATTTATGCAAAAGCGGGTGATTCTGCACGTGCACAACAAGCACGTAATAAAGTGAGAGAGATTATTCCTTGATGTTGAGGGTGATTGGTTACTTTTCGTAGGTATTATTCCACGTAAAGATTTGACATACAGGTGGAAAAATGAAAAATGTAGTAATTGTAGTGCTTGGTTTTGCAATCGCGATCCAATTTATCCGACCCGATTTTACAAATCCCGCCGTCGATGAGAAGATTGCACTCAATGGTGATCCAAAAGTTATGAGTGTACTCAAAACGTCGTGTTATGATTGCCATTCGAGTGAAACGCAATACCCTTGGTATCAAAATATTGCCCCTGTTTCATGGATTATGTCGGATCACATTACCCAAGGGCGTAAGGCTCTTGATTTCTCAAATTGGGCAAATATTGACACAAATATGAGATTAAAACGTTTAGAACGTGCGAAACAGATGATAAGTAATGATTTGATGCCGAAACACGAATATCTTTTGATGCATAAAAATGCTGTTTTAAATCATGAAGAGAAACAGTTGCTTGAAGAATTTTTCGATGCACAAATCAAAGCATTGGGTGGCTCTCTCAGCGATGTGAAAGAGTTTAATATTTAAAATGGATTTTGAACGCTTTCGGGTGTTTTTATCTCCAGTTTATCGGGTAAATTTTTATCTCGTCTCAGTGCTTCTATGGAAGCATCGATAATCCGTTTGAGCTTCAATGCCGATTCAAGCCCGTGTAGGTCTTTCGTAATATCTAAAGAGCCGTACAGAGATATCCGATCCAGACGATTTTCTACCGTGAGATTATCGATTTGGAACGAATCAACTTCATTTTCGTATGCCATAAAAGATTGTGTGGGCATTTTAAAATATCCATTTCAAAAGTTTTTCGATCAAATAAATTATATCTTTATTTGAAAGATTGTTGTATGAACCGCCATTTCTATCTTGTGGATCAGGTAAATCCATTGCACTCTTTTTAGCGGATTGGCTCATTTTAGGGAAAAGTTTTATTCCGCTCATCTGTTCAATTTCGGCAATACTAACTACTTCAAAATCGTTGCTCACTGCATTACTTACGAGATAGGCTCCCCCTTGATTGCTTGAGGGATCATAGATCGCTTTATAAAGTTTGGAGGGTACTAAAACTCTTCCACCAATCTTTTTCACTTGTGAACCGCTAAAAATCGGTCCTGTGATAACGTATAGTTCACCTTTTTGGTTGGTTAGATGACGTGTTGCACCCTCTATCGCCGACCATATGCCACGGTTATTTTCAGAGTTTTGCGGAACCATGTTGGCGAGGGTAAAACATTCATGCTGTGCTTGTTTATTTCCCATATCGGCAGCGGGTGCTAAGTGTCCGCGATCATATCCCGATCGGGCATAATCGATGAGCTCTGCGCGATCATCGGCATTCAACTGATCATCAGGATGAAAATCGTTGCTACGTTTGCTTTTATGACGCAGTCCCTCTTTTGTGAGATGTTCGGCACTCCATAGTGGTGTACGAGAAATTCCTGAGTGCATTAGTGCAAAGCTACTGTAGCATAGCTCTTGGGTTTTAGGTTGCAGTTTCGTATTGAGAATCTCGGGTGCTTCGTTACCGTAATAGAGTCCGTCACATTGTGTCGGGGCAGAAAATAAGAGGGACGAGAGGAGAATAGGGCTAATTAAAGTGAGAAATAATTTCATGGATGAATTTTACCGAATTTTTCGATAGCATCGTACATTTAACTGTTCATCTTTATGGGTAACTGCCATATTTTTTTGACGGCTTGTACCGCCTGAATAGTCAAAAGATATTTGCCACCCTTGATTAGCATCATTTTCAGATGAAGTCCAATAGGGGGTATTTGAAATATTTTTTAAACCCGTTTGTCCAAAGAAGAGGGCAAATAGAAGTTCTTTATCCGGTAAATTCCAATCATTGTAGCCGTTTAAAGTGAGTTCTTTACAATAATTTATTGCATTATTATAATTTTTTTTGATACTTATTGTATCGTTGTTATCTTGCCACATGATTGTAGGCTGGGGTGAGTCTTTTGCAATATAGAGACCTGTGATGTCATCTATTTTGGCTGCTTCAACTTTATTAGGTGTTAATTGAGGATATATCCATTTTTCAAGCAAAGGAAGTCTCTCTTTTGCTTGGTTGTTTTCGTAAAATATTTTAGCCTCATCGGTGATACTATAGGATAGCCAGATATCGGATAAATCACTTTTTGCAAGATGAGTAAAGGTATTGTAATCATTATTATGGATACTTTTTAATACCATGACTTGTAATAAACGGATAATTTCAACGTACTCTTTTTCAAGAGAACGTAAAGATTTGAGGTATGCATCTTTTTCTTCCAAAGTAATAGTTTCTTTGGCTTCCATATATAAACCTTGTTGGAGTACCGATTCGCTTTTACTAGTATAAAGAGTGATTTTTGGTTCTAGTGTTTTATCCTCTGCAAAAGTTTCAAATTTAGAGTTTGCATCATAAAGCTTATCTCCTAAAAGAGAATAAAGAGTAGGGGTGCTTTGGGCAAAAAGAGATGTTGCGATGATAGAGAATAAGAAATATTTGAAATTCATATTAAACCCTTTTGTGATGTTATGAGAATTGACATATTAGGGAATTAATTTTAGCAGAAATATAGTTTTAAAATCTATTCCTCCATTAACCGTCTAAAAAATCTTCCCATTTTAAAGGATTCCAATGTGAAAAAGCGAGAGAGATATTAGATGGTTGCGGAGGAATCGGCATAGCCGGTGGGATTGAAGGAATCGGTGGAGTAGGGGTGATCTCTGGTATCGGAAGCGTCGGATCGCTGGATGCATCATCCATGAATGCTATATACTGCCCTCGTGTATCACGAAAAATTCCATTATAGATAATACCGAGGTGTTTGGCATCGTAGGTAAAAATATGATTATCACGAATAAATGCTCTGTAACTGTTTGTACGGTCATAGATGATCCCATTATCAAGCCATCCGATAGTTCGTCCATGGCGGTTAAATATAGGTTGCATTAGGGCTTCTCCTTTAATCATAATTTTCAGGGAATCAATTGTATCGTATATTTCTCTTAAATAGATAAATATTTATTAGTATTTTTAAACACTAATGATTTGTGTAATATACCATAAAAGTCATATTATGGTCATAAATAGTCAATTTAATATGACTGATATGTGACTTTATAACATTTATTTAAGGATATAAGTCTTAAACTGTTTATCTGTTTTAACACTTACATAAATATCGAATGTGTATTTAGGTAAAGAGAATAGCTCTTTATACGCATGTGCATCACATTGACTCAGGTGAAGACATATCTGTATCGGTTACGGATAATATAATGGGACCATCGTGTCAGAGAATGATGATAAAAGTGAAGAGCAATTAAAAGATGTGTTAAAGCTTGGTGAATGTAAATACTATTTAGATGAAAAATCATTCTTTTCTTTCATCTAAATTATCCTTTGAAAAGGGGAGACAATGTTTAACAATTCAATGGCATATATAGAAATGACATTATCCAACAGTCATGATAATCATCAGTTTTATATTGATGCAGATGATATGAAAGAGTTGATGGATAGTGCGTATGAAGTTGTTTCAAATACTTTTGATAAGATTGAAAAGTTTGATATTACTTCATTTAACTCCAATGTAATCAATATTGATCATTTCAGTACATTGATCGGTATGCGATTTAACAATGCTTAAGAGTTTATGACTCAGAATCCACGTGTATATCCGTTTTTGCCTTTATGAGTAAAAACGGGTAAAAATTATTTACTTGCTTCTTTCATATCAATTAGAAATTGCTGTTGTACTTGTTGTAGTTTAGGCATCATTTCCAAGCTTACTTTTTGCACTTCTATCATTGTTTTTTGCATTAAAGTAGGCATCTTGTTGATGAGTGCTTTTCCGGCAGGTGTTTTGTAAAATACGATTATCCCATCGATTTCTTCTTGGCTAAAGGTCTCTTTGTAGAGACGGATGTACATTGGTTCGAGCTTTTCCCATGAGACTTCATCTTGCATAACTATCAACATGTTTTTCTTCATCTTTTCAATTGCTTTCATTTGTTTGGGAGTAGGATTTTTACCTACAAGAATCTGCTGAATTGATCGATTAATCATCGTCTCTGATTGTTCTTTGATTGTATCAACGAGTTTACGTGCTTCTGCAACTTCTAAAAGCTCTTGTATAGAACTATCACTGGCAGGTGCTGCCATCAGGGTTGCGGATACGATCAAGAGAGAAAGGATGATACGTTTAAAGTGAAACATAATGGGAACTCCGTTGGTATTGTGTGGAAATTTTGAGTGTCATTATAACAAAAATACATAGTTTTATATATAAAATATTGTTTTTAATCACCTCCGCATCCACCCCCACAACTGCCACCATCACCGCTATCACTGCCTGAATCGCCTCCGCAACCACTACTGCATCCGATATCACTCGTACAATAACCATCACCGTATGCGGGAGAAGCAGGATCGTTGCAATCAAGAACATAGTGATAGCCATCGGAGATGAGAAGGAGCGCATCGATACCAAATATCATCGGCAGTCGATCGGGTTTTTTAGGATCGATTTTTTCGTTGGTGCAGGCGAGCCTCCATGCCCTTTTTATCCCCTCTTGTGCCAGTGTAGGTGTTTTCATCGCCTCGGTCGGTGTATGGTGCAAAAAACGTCCTAATCCGCGATCACAAAACTCTTTGTATGTACGGGTAAAGAGGATAAACTCATGCCATGCGACATCGACAACTTGTGAGGGCATAGAGACCATGGTTTTACCTGCACGATGGGTCATAAAAAAATATTCACGCAGAGTATCGAAAACCAAAGTGATATTGTCATCACTCAGATGGGGATAGCGTGCTTGAACTTTTTTACGCAATGCTGGATGAAAACGGTACGTTTCGAGGTATTTCAGTCGGGAGGTTTTGATAGAGTAGTTATAGATCAAAAGTGCGACACTGAGTAGAACAAGAGCGATGATGATTTTTTCCATCTCAATTATCTTTTTAATAATTATAGCGTGTTTAGATGGTGATTAAATGAGCTGTAGTGTGCATGAGGTATTTCCCACGTGAGAGAGAACGTGGGAATGAGGGGGGATTATTCCGTTTTCGCTTTGACGGATGTTGCCCCTTTGTTTACTTCCCCTTTACTCCATGTTGTTGCATTGGAGGTATCTTCTTTCATCCCTTTCCAGGTAGCCGAGCATCCTGTGCAGAGTAGTAATGCGATAGCGATAAGTAGTGTACGTTTCATGTTGATCCTTTTTTCGAATGAATTTAGATTATTGTATCATTTAAAATAACATATAATGTTAAATATTGTAACTAGACGTGGGAGGAAAGAATTTGAAATATAAATAGTCTGCATTGCCACTCAGGAGAGTGGGAAAGAGGGATGAATATATTATGCATATCATAAAATATTACTAATTTTTAGGGGATTTTATGGCTGTTATGATTACCGACTTATGTATAAATTGTGACGCGTGTATCGATGAATGTCCTGCGACCGCGATCGTCAGTGCTGATGATTCCCCGCTGAGCAGTGGAGAATACACTTACGTTAAGCCTGAAAAATGTATCGAGTGTGTGGACTCTGCCGTACCGAAATGTGCCGATGTGTGTCCGACCGAGGGGTGCATCGTGTGGGATATGCCTTATACAGCTGAATATAACGACCATTTTGTAAACAGTGGCGAGTATGTGATCCGTGTTCATAAGAGCAAAGGGCTGATGTCTCCTGAAGTGAGTCCGATGCCGTGGCGTGAGAGTATCAGCATGGAGCAAAGAGAAGCTCGTGTGAGTGTCGGGGAGACGTTGAAGCTTTATAATTAGGGGTGTCTTTTCACGTTATAATCTTCAGAGACGATTATAGGAGAGCAAATGAGCACAATAATCATGCTGTTCGTATTACCGCTGGGGATTATCGTCTATTTTTGGGATCGCCGAAATTACGCACAGAGTCTTGAAATGTTTAGAGAGTATTGTGTCCAGATGAACCATGCCGATTTCTCCGAGAATGAAAAAATGGATCGCATTGATGAGATGTTTTATCAAAACGGTTACACCCGTATCGAGCGTGATGATTCCAGACTTGTTGTAGAGAAAAAACATTTTAATATCGGAGTACTATTTATCTGTTTGGGGGCTTTGACCTATTTTGGACTATTTATCTATCTGATTTACTACCGTTTTTTTCTCAAAGCACGGAGGGTGATTGTGGATTTGGATGGGAAGGAAATTATGAGGGAAGGGAAAAGTTGAGAAGTTTTTGGATTGATTTTGTATAATGATTTGAATAAATTGAATAAAGATTTTTGAAATGCAGCAAATTAACTGGAATAAATTTAAATTTTATAAACAAGAACGATCATCCCAGCTAGGAATGGATAATTTTCAGTTATTGATCGAGTTCATTCGTGGGTATTACCATATTGTGAATCTTGATGATATCTTTGATATTCTTGAAAATGATGATCTTTCACGCCAAATGTTAGAGAAGAGAGAGATTAAAAACTCTCTCAATTTGGAAAATTATCTGTACCGTTTACAGTTATCGGCAAAGTAATCTGAAAAAGATATTATTTATTTCTTTGATCCTGCCGTAAATCTTTTCGATCACGAGCTCTGTCTTTTTCTCGCTCCTAAGCTCCAGCTTGGGAGTGTATATTATTAGTAACGAGGGAACTGTGTATTGTAGAAATATTAATAAAATAAGTATAAAAAAATAAAAATAAATTGAAAAAGTGGAATGATAGAGAGATCACAGTGCTTTAGGCATAATACGATTTTTCTCGCTCCCAAGCTCCAGTTTGGGAGTGTATACCATTAGTCTGCATTCCCAACGAGGACGTTGGGAACGAGGGAAAGATTTCAATTGAAGTAAAAATATATAGGTATGTTTATGGAAGCGATATTAACTTTAAAATCAAAAAATATTCCAAGATATTATTCATCAATGATTTATGGACTCCCTGTTAGTCTCATTCTTCTTGTTTCAATAATTGATGACGCCAGTTTTAATAAAATTTTTATATTTTTTTTAGTGTTAGTTGGCTATCTGTATTATTTATCAACGTTTGATAAAAAAGTATTTAATGATGTTGAAATGTGCGAGACAATTAAAGTCTTTCAAGATCATATTCTTATTAATTCTCAATATAAGTTAGAGATAAAAGATATACAATGTAAAAGAAAATTTGGACCCTCTTATCCTCCCTCTGCTCGTTTAGTTTATCCTTTTTATGACTTTATTGAGATAAAAGACACAAATGACAGAATACTTTACGAGATTTATTTTAAAGTCATTTGGCATGATGTATTCGATTATTCTTCATACAAATTTGTTGAACTAATAAATAGTCTTAAATTTAGGGTAGAAGCTATAGATAAAGGCAATGAAATGGTTACTAAGCTAAAACAACAATATAAACTAGCTGATGAGGGATAGGTATTCTATATTTTTACGCTCTATCTGAAAAAAAATAATTTTATCTTAAATATTCGTGATTTTTAAAGCTGGATTCCCGATCAAGTCGGGAATGACGGGGAAGAGGGGATACCTTACAGCGCCTTAGCCATAATACGGTTAAGTCGTGCAATAAACCCTGCGGTATCCGCTAACGTTTCACCTTCATAAAGTTTTGCTTGATCGAGCAACACATGCGCCGCATCGTCGATGAGGTTCATATCAGCTGAATCGCTAAGTTTTTTAATCAACTCATGGTTCGGGTTGATTTGTAGGATCGGTTTCGGAGCTGGGAAATCTCCGCCCATTTGCCCGAACTGTTTCATCATCTGCGCCATCATGTACCCTTGGTCTTCTTTATCGACTCTCAAGCACACCGCAGAATCGGTGAGATCAAACGTCGTTTCGACTTTCGATACGTTCTCTCCCAAAGCGTTTTGGAGCTGACCAACGAATGATTCCATCCCTTTAGCTTTCTCTTCGTGCTCTTTTTTCTCCTCTTCAGACTCTTCGAGTTTTGCATCCGAGACGTTTACGAATTTATAGTCGTTGTACTCGGTTACCATCGGGAATACGATGGTGTCGATCTCTTCGTTGAGGACGAGGACATCGATCCCTTTTGATTTGAAACGCTCTAGGGCAGGGGAGTTTTTGAGCATTTGGAGAGACATTTTGGCAGAGATATAATAGATCTCTTTTTTCTCAGCATCGACACCCTCGACGAATTTACTAAACATTACCGGCTCGGCAGAGTTTAAAGTATTGAGTTTGAGAAGCTCTAGGATACGCTCACGGTTGCCCATGTCGCTGTAAAGTCCCTCTTTGAGGACGTTTCCGAACTCTTTGTAGAACGCGTCGTATTTATCAGCGTCATTTTCAGCTACTTTTGCGAGTTCGCCCAACACTTTTTTAACCGATGCGTTTTTGATTTTTGCCATAACGCGGTTACTTTGGAGGATTTCACGGCTGACGTTCAATGGAAGGTCGGCAGAGTCGATCACCCCGCGTAGGAAGCGGAGGTAAGTCGGCATAAGCTCTTTTTCATCGTCGGTGATAAAGACACGGTTGATGTAGAGTTTGATACCGCTTTGGTAATCGACGCGGTACAAGTCCATCGGTGCTTTTGAGGGGACGTAGAAGAGGGTGGTGTATTCTAATGTACCCTCCGCGCGATTGTGCATCCAGAGTAACGGCTCGCTGGAATCATGAGCGATACTGGAGTAGAAATCTTTGTACTCTTCGTCGGTGATCTCTGATTTACTGATCGTCCACAATGCGTTGGCTTTGTTGATTTGTTTGTTGACAAGTTCGTTGTGACCTTTTTCCTCACCCTCGGCTGGGGCTACCCACTCCTCTTTGTCCATGTAGATCGGGAAAGGGATGTGGTTGGAGTATTTTTTAACGATGCTATCGATACGGTGAGTCTCTAAAAACTCGCTCTCATCGTCTTTGAGGTGCATGATGATGGTTGTACCGTGACTGTCGCGTTCTGCTGGTTCTAGGTCATATTCTGACCCCGCCATTGAGCTCCATTTGTAGGCTTGCTCTTCTCCCGCTTTACGAGAGATAACTTCGACTTTATCGGCTACCATAAACGACGCATAGAAACCGACACCGAACTGCCCGATAAGGTTCGAATCTTTTTTCTGATCGCCTGAGAGTTTCTCTAAGAACGCTTTGGTTCCTGATTTCGCGATGGTTCCGAGGTTCTCTACGAGATCCGCTTCGTTCATCCCGATACCTGTATCACTGATCGTGAGGGTTTTGCCCTCTTTGTCGATGATGATGTCGATACGAGGGGCGAAGTTGACCCCTTTGTAGGCTTCGTCGGTGAGGACGAGCATGTTGAGTTTATCGAGTGCGTCGGAGCTGTTGGAAACCAACTCGCGGACGAAAATCTCTTTGTTCGAGTACAAAGAGTGGATCATGAGATGCAAGATTTGTGAGACTTCAGTCTGAAACTGATGTTTTGCCATATGACTATCCTTAAAGGTTAAATTTTGAACTGTGATTGTAACGAAATAGTATTAATAATGCAAGTGCTATCAAATAAGTTTAGTGTTAATGACTAAAGTTTAGTATTTAATATGTGTTAAATACAAACCGTTGTGCGGAGCGATATCGGTAGAGTACCGTTTGACACAGTTTAACTGCTCAATTAACTGCTCTTTCGTTGCTTTCCCCGCCGAGATACGGAGTAAAAAACCGACCATCAGACGGATTTGGGAACGTAAAAATCCATTTCCCTCGAAAACGAGGACAAAGTATCCTTTGTGCGAGTAGGCATAGGCGTGGTAGATGATACGGGTGAAGTGATCCATATCGTTACCGCTTTTTTTGAACAGTTCAAAGCTGTGTGTCCCTTCGAAACATTTGATGGCATCGGTAATGAGTTCACGGTTCACATGGGGAACGAACGTGATGAAGTTATCCTCGAAAGGGTTAGTCGTCCCCTCTTTGATAATGTAGCGGTAGACGCGACGTTTGGCACTGTACCTCGCATGAAAATCATTCTCGACAAACTCGATTTTTAAAATGCGAATCGAAGCGGGGAGTTGGAGGTTGAGCATCTCCAGTAGCCGTTGTAAGTCACTCCAAAACAGTGGGAGATCGATGTGCATCACTTGATGTGTGGCGTGAACACCTCGATCGGTACGACCTGAGCCTTTGGGTGCGGAGTTGATTTTAAGCCGTTTGAGGGCGATGATGAGGGTGCCGATAACGGTTTCATGAGTAGTGGGTTGTTGTTGGGAACCCATAAATGCCGAGCCGTTATAACTCAGGGTGATTTTAGCACGGTTCAAAAGCGGTTTCCTACGAGACGTTTATAGATAAAATAGGTACCAACTAGCCACAAAAATGAAACCACAAAAATGGCATTAAAGGCAAGCCATTTTTGTACCGTGATGGCTACCGTATAAAAAATCACAATAGAGACAAAAATCCATAAATAGATCCACCGTTTTTGGTGACGGGCATGGACGACTCCCAATGCGACAATAAGAAAGAGTGAGAGGAGAGGGAAACAACTTAGAAGGCTATTGGTAACGAGTAGAGAATTTCGAAATTTTTGATCAATAGGTGCGGCGAGCCAATAGTCCTGTGTATTAGTATAAGCGACTTGATCTTTGGTGATTGAATCGTTGATGGTTAAGGTTTGATATTGCATACGGCGATATATTTCATTATCGTAGGTATACCCTTCTCCATTTTTTAGATGAAGTTGCAGTTGCCCCTGATTATTGGATAGTTCGGCATTGCTGGCTAATAAGAGAACTTCTTGATCTAAGTTTTTGTTAAATAATACAATGTCGCCATAGCTATGTTCTGCATTGTCGCTTTTGTTGATAAAGAGCATCCAATCGCCAAAATTATGTCCAAATTCGGATGCACTGAGGTTGAATTTAGCTTCTGCTTTTTTTTGAGCGAGAAAGTTTTTGGAAATCGATTTAATATAAGGGGTCACAACAATAAAATCGGTTAGCAATAGGATACTTAATAATAGTGAGGGGATAGCAAGTATCCGAATCAAAAAAGTAGGAGAGATACCCAACGAAAAAACTACCACCATCTCATTGTCATTCGAGAGGCGATAGAGGGTAAGGATTGCTGCGATAATAAATGAGATAGGGAGCGTGTAAAACAACAATTCAGGGAGTACAAATAGGTATAGTTTCCCCATTTCACCGAGTGTAAGCTGGATAATTGCGGTATAGGTGGCTAATTTGATTAAAAAAATAACCGATGCAATCACGAACAACGGGATAAAGATCGAGAAAAATAAAACGTTGAGATGGGAGTAGATATAGCCGCGTAATTTACCCATATAAACCTACTAAATAAGCTGTTACATAGGTATCAAACATCAGGACAATCCACGTTGCCATCGCTAGAAACGGAATAAATGGGAGTTGTTGAGAATTTTCATCCTCTTTGTTTTGGGTAAGTAGTAATGCAGGTAATGCTAAAAGGGCGGAGAGAAAGATAGCTACAAGGGCAAGTTTTACCCCTAAGATAGCCCCCATGGTAGCGGCAATCATGATATCGGCTTCTCCCATCGCCTCTTTTTTAATAGCGTAGGAGAGGTAAAAACGGAGCAATGTAAATCCACCGGCAAAGAGGAGGGCATTGGTAAAGTTATAGCCCACTTGTCCGAGAGAAGTTGCACTCAATATTGCAAATGTTAATGCTGAGAGATTGAGACTATCAGGTACCATTTTGTAGTAAAAATCGATCACCGAGAGGGAGAGTAAGAGGGTAAAAACCAGCGCAATACCAAACGCTTGGAAAGTAACTCCCAATTTGAGTGCGGTAAAAATAAAGATAAGTCCTGCCAAAGTTTCAACGATAGGGTATTGTACAGAAATTTTCTCACCGCAAAACCCACATTTCCCCCGTAAAAAGAGCCATGAGAGGATAGGTACATTGTGCCAAGCTCGAAGAGGAGTATTACAGCTCATACAGTGTGAAGCGGGAAAAGATACACTCTCATCACGTGGTGTACGGACAATCAATACATTCATAAACGAGCCGATAGCGGCACCCAAGATAAAAATAAATAACCATTCCATTAGTTCACTCCTCCAAAACGACGTTCAATTTTTTTAAATTGCGAGATAATTTGACCGAGTTCGTCACTCGTAAACTCAGGCCACAGTGTATCGGTGAAAAAGAGTTCCGCATAGGCTGATTGCCACAACAAAAAGTTGGAGATGCGGTGATCTCCTCCTGTTCGGATAAGTAAATCGACATCTATTTCACAATCAAGATGTGCTGTGAGTGACTCTATCGTAATCGATTCATTCGATGTTTGTAGTGTGTGAACCGCACGGAGTATCTCATCGCGTCCTCCGTAATTGAGAGCGAGATTTTGGACTAATCCGGTGCACCCTTCGGTTTCTTCACGCACCGATTCGATGGTTTGGTGCAATGAAGGTGAAAAAACAGATAAATCACCGATAGGGTGAAAACGGATGTTGTTGTCGAGATAGGTTGGAAGCTCTTTTTTGAGATATTTTTCCAACAGTTTCATTAAAAACTCAACTTCAAGCTTCGGGCGTTTCCAATTTTCGGTGCTAAAAGCATAGAGGGTGAGATGGGTGATCTCAGGATGTGCCGCACAATAGGTGGTAATGGTGCGTACGGTTTCAGATCCCTTCTCATGTCCTGCACTACGGTTTTTCCCCTGAGCTTCTGCCCATCGTCCGTTTCCATCCATAATGATTGCGATATGGCGCGGTTGATTACTCATAAGGATTCGGCTTGTTGTACTATTTTTTCGGCAAGGTCAAATTTGTTGTGGCGACCCAAATCAATTTCATCCTCTTTGGTGATGAACGTAATGCTATTTTTGTCTCCGCCAAAACTTTTTGCATCTTCGAGAAGGTTGTAACACACCGCATCGACCTCTTTTGTCATTAGAAGTGCTTTGGCATTGTTTAGCCCCTCTTGACTATCCATCTCCGCTTTAAAGGCTATGGTGGTAACACCCTCTCGATCTTTGGTAAGTGTACTTAAAATATCTGATGTTTGTTTGAGCTCAACTTGCCACTTTTCCCCTAACATCGATTTTTTGAGCTTCCCTTGTTGCGGGAATGCGGGGGTAAAATCCGCAACGGCGGCAACCATAAACAAAAAGGGGCGTTTTTGTATGAGTTGAATCGATTCGGTGGTGTTGAGTGAAGGTTTAGAGAGTTTCCCTTTTTTAGCAACGCGGAGGGCATCTTGGGTATATTCTAACATCTCCTTGGCATCGTCTACTTCTATCGTGTAGATACTTTTTGGGAGTCCATCGTTACCTTTGGTTGTGATGTAGCAGACATCGGCACCTTTGAGATAGAGTGAGAGAGCAATAGCTTTTGCCATTTTTCCCGAAGAGAAGTTAGAGATATAACGCACTTCATCGATTTTTTCTCGTGTTCCGCCACCGGTAACCACAACGCGCCGATCTTCCCAAAATGGCTCTTTGAGTAATATTTTTGCCGTCTCAAAAAATATATCTATCGGTTCTGCCATCGCACCATCCCCGACTACTTGACACGCTAACTCTTTGGTCTGGGTGTTGAGTATCTCATAATTAGCGATAGCGAGCATTTTCATGGATGCTTGGATCATCGGATTATGGATCATATTGGTGTTGGCTGAGGGGGCGAGTAATTTTACACCTGAAAATGCGAGGGCACATTGGGTGAGGATGGTATCGGCGATGCCGTTGGCGAGTTTGGCGATGGTATTGGCGGTCGCGGGGGCGATAACCATAATATCAGCGTTTTGGGAGAGTTGGATATGGTTAAAATCATCTCCTGCCCACGATTCGTTTGTGTCGTCCAGTACACGATTTCGACTCAGTGCTTCAAAACTGAGCGGTTGGACAAACTTTTTAGCCGCAGGGCTCATCACTACATGCACCTCTGCTCCTGCTTTGATGTAGAGGCGGAGGAGTTCGAGCGATTTGTACGCTGCAATAGAGCCTGTCACACCAAGGAGAATTTTTTTACCTGCCAAAAGGTTGGAAGGGATATTCATCATTTCCCTTTGCCGAAAAATTTGGTGAAAAATCCGGCTACTTTACGGATCGGGGTACGGCTGAGGATGAGGATATCACTCTCATATTTCCCCGCTGTGACGGTGGTTCCTGCGGCGATCATGACGTTATCGGCTATCTCAACAGGTGCTACGAGTTGGGTATCGCTTCCGACGAAGACATTTTTACCGATGATGGTTTGGTATTTTTTGACTCCATCGTAGTTGCAGGTAATCGTCCCCGCACCGATGTTGGTCCCCTCATCGATAGTCGCATCACCCAGATAGCTCAAATGTCCCGCTTTGACTCCTGTGAGGGTTGATTTTTTAACCTCGACGAAATTCCCGATATGGGTGTTTTCTAAAACGCTCAAAGGTCGAAGATGTGCCAATGGCCCTACGTCGGAATTCTTGACGATGGACTCTTCGATTACACTGTGGGCTTTGATATGGGAGTTAGAGATGAGGGTCTCTCCGCAAAGACGGACACCGTTTTCGACGATACATTCACCCTCGAATTTCACCCCCTCTTCGAGATAGATCGTCTCAGGCAACTGCATAATAACTCCCGCATCCATCCACGTGCGGCGGAGCCGATCCATCATAATCATCTCGGCTTGTGTGAGATCGTTTTTGGAATTGACTCCCTTAAACTCTACCTCTTCGACATAGAGAGGTGCAATGGATAGACCGTCATTTCGCGCCATCTCAATGACGTCGGTGAGGTAGTATTCCCCTTGGGCATTGGCGTTTGAAAGACGGGGGATATAGGTTTGCAGTACGTGATGTTTGAACGCATAAACCCCCGCATTGACGGTGTTGATCGCTTTTTCGCTCTCCGAAGCATCTTTCTCTTCGACAATACGCAATACTTGGTTGTTTTCGATGACGACACGCCCATATCCTGATGGATTATCGAGGGGGATAACGGACATTACGATGTCGGCTGGATTGGCGAGGAATTTTTCGATAGAGGTGCGCGCAACTAAAGGCATGTCACCGTTTAGAACCAAAACATCCTCATAGCGAGGTTTGACCCCCATCATCGCTCCCCCTGTTCCGGGGAAGTTTTCGGCATCTTGGGTAACAAATATCAATCCTGCGAAATGCTTTTCCATAGCCGCAGTGACAGCTTCTTTTTGGTGGGCGACGACGACGATGACATCATCGGTGATCTCTCGTGCGGCCTTGATACTGTAGTAGAGCATCTCACGTCCACAAATCTCATGGAGTACTTTAGCTTTCGGTGATTTCATCCGAGATCCCTTACCGGCGGCTAAAATGACAATAGAGAGAGAATAAGACATGCATGCTCCAAAAAAATAGATTTCTTATTTTAGCAGATTTTCACTACAATCATCTTAGGTTTATAGTAAGGGTAAAAAGTAATGAGTATAGAAGCACACCAAAATATCTCTATGCCGCCTCTGATGTATGGGACAGCATGGAAAGAAGAGAGAACTGCCGATCTTGTCGAAATGGCGGTAAAAAGCGGGTTTCGCGGGATTGATACCGCTTGTCAGCCCAAGCACTACAATGAAGCGGGAGTCGGGGAGGCGTTGCGCAGATTATTTGAACAGGGATTCTCTCGCAATGAACTTTTTATCCAAACAAAATTCACCCCTCTTAGTGGTCAAGATCCACAACGTATCCCCTATGATCCTCGTGCAGAGTTAGAGATTCAGGTGGTACAATCGTATCAACGCTCTTTGGATAATCTGGGAGTAGAGTTTATCAATTCATTGGTTTTACACTCTCCACTTTTTCCCTATTCGCAACTTATCCGTGTATGGAACGCGATGGAAGAGAGTGTATCTCATGGTGGAGTGGGGCAAATTGGGATTAGCAACTGTTATGATCTTGAGCTGTTGCAACGACTCTATAGGGATGCGACGATCAAACCTTCTGTGGTACAAAACCGTTTTTATCAAGAATCCGATTATGACAAAGAACTTCGTGAATGGTGCAATGAGATGGGGATACGCTATCAGAGTTTTTGGAGTTTGACGGCGAACCCACATATTTTGAGAAATGAGATTATCATCACTTTAGGAGAAAAATATAGCCAAACCCCTGCACAGATATGGTATCGATATCTCCATCAATGTAACATCGTCCCATTGATTGGTTCAACCTCTCAACATCATATAAACGAAGATTTACGTATTTTTGATTTTACATTGAGCGATGATGAGGTAGAAACGATTACATCGCTTTTATAACACCTTTAAATTAGAATTAGAGTAAGTGTGTGCTATTATCTACTCTTTAATTTCGGGAGCGTTATTTGGGCCGTATAGCAGTTATCTTTTTTTTATTTCCATTGCTTCTTTGGGGGGCTAATTCACCCGTTCCGGCGATGAGTTTTAATCTTGGAGCTCCCGATACACCGCAACAAATGGTGAGTTCACTCAACGTATTGTTGATGCTCACGATTCTTTTCCTCGCACCGAGTTTGGTGCTGGTCATGACTACTTTTACCCGTTTTGTCATTGTTTTTGGTTTTTTACGTCAAGCATTAGGGACACAACAAGTCCCTCCGACACAGTTACTCGTTATGCTCGCACTTATCCTTACCGTTTTTGTGATGGAACCAGTAGCGACGAAAGCGTATGATGAGGGGATAAAACCTTACAGCGAAAATAAAATCAGCTACGATGAAGCGTTCACTAAAACCACCGATCCGTTTAAAAATTTCATGGTGCGCAATACACGTGAAAAAGATTTAGCCCTCTTTTTACGGATTCGTCATATGGAAAATCCCCAATCGATTAAAGAAGTTCCGTTGACGATTGTTATCCCCGCTTTTGTCATTAGTGAACTCAAAACAGCGTTTGAAATCGGGTTTTTACTCTTTTTACCGTTTCTTGTCATCGATATGGTTGTAGCCTCTATCCTCATGTCGATGGGGATGATGATGTTGCCTCCTGTCATGATCTCGATGCCGTTTAAGATACTGGTTTTTATCATGGTTGATGGGTGGAATCTCCTCATCGGTAACTTGATTGCCAGTGTCAAATAAGGAGTAAGCATGCAATGCGATTATTTCGGTATTTGTGGCAGTTGTAGGATTTATGAATCAGGGTATCATGGACAACTGAGCTCTAAAACAGAAGAAATAGAAGAACATTTTTCCCCTTATTTCAGTGGTAAAATTGGTATATTTGAGTCCAAAGAGGAGCATTATCGCTCTCGCGCCGAGTTTAAAGTCTATCATGATGATGAGGGGTCGTTTTATGCGATGAATCGTGCTGATAAGCAAGGGGTAGTGAAAATCTCCTCATGTTCCATCGTCCATGAGAATATTGCCCGTGTTATGCAACCATTACTGGAATCTATTCGCTCAGCCGGTATTGCTCATAAACTTTTCGGGATTGATTTTCTCACCAGTAGTAGCGGTGAAGTGTTGGCTACACTGATTTATCACAAAGCACTGGATGAGTCATGGAGTGTGAGTGCTCGTGAAATCGAATCCAAATTAGGTATATTTATCATCGGACGAAGCCGTAAACAAAAGATTGTATTGACCCAAGATTACGTCACCGAGACTTTGCATATTTTTGGACGAGATTACCGTTATATCCACATCGAAAACAGTTTTACTCAGCCTAATGCACTCGTTAATGAAAAGATGATTTCATGGTCGATGGAGCAGCTAGAAGGTGTTGGGGGAGATTTGCTTGAACTTTATTGCGGTGCAGGGAATTTTACTATCCCCTTTGCTACAAAATTTGATCGCGTTTTGGCAACAGAAATTTCCAAAGCCTCGATTAGTGCCGCAAAACGGAATATGGAACTCAATGGGGTAAGTAATATCGATTTTGTTCGCCTATCTGCCGAAGAGTTTACTCAAGCACTCGATGGAACACGCGAATTTCGTCGGCTAGAGGGATTAAAAGTTGCCGATTATCACTTAAAAACCCTTTTCGTCGATCCACCTCGCGCAGGTTTGGGAGAAGAACCGTGTGCCTTTGCCGCGCGGTTCGATCATCTCCTCTACATTTCCTGTAATCCCGAAACACTGTTGCGCGATTTAGAACTTCTAAGCCAAACACATGAGGTAACAGCGATGGCACTGTTTGATCAATTTCCCTATACCCACCATTTGGAAATGGGGGTCAAATTGACTCGTAAGGGGCATTTATGAGAATACTATTGCTTTCATTGTGTACTGCAAGTTTGTTGTGTGCAACGACAAACGATCCCCAAGCTATTTTGGGGGAAGTGACTAAACTACGTCAAAAATATGAAGAGTGCCGAACATCATTGGAGAGTGGGAACGGTAACTCTAAAACACTCCAAGAGTACAGTAAAAAAAATAAGTCACTTGAACTAGAATTGTCCCAAAAAAATGGAGTTATCAAAAGTTTAGAACAAACCCTTACGGCACGTGATCGTGCCTTGCGTGAAACCACTGAGAAAAATAAAAATCTAATCTCACAGCTCCATAGCGATAAAGTCTCTTTTCAAGAGCGCGAAATGCTTAAACGCTCTTTAGTTACTGCCAAAACAGAGCTTGCCGAAGCGCAAAAAGCTCTCAAACAAGCTGGAACAGCTAAAGTCGTCTATAAAGACCATCCCGTGACAACGGAAAAGATTGTGGAAAAAATCGTCTACAAAGATCGTCCTGTAGTTACCGAAAAAATTGTAACTAAAACAGGTGAATACACTGAAAAACTTAACCAGTTGCAACGTGAACTCGAATCGGCACACGCAACGATTGCCAATCTCAAAGCATCTTCTAAATCACCGCTCAAAGAAAAAATAGTCGAGAAAGTGGTGTATAAAGATCGTATTGTTGAAAAAGTGGTGTATAAAGACAAGCCGATTGAGAAACCCAAAGTGGTTGAAAAAGTAGTCTATAAAGATCGCCCTCAAGAGAAAATTGTAGAGAAAGTAGTTTATAAAGAGAAACCGATCGAAAAACCTAAAAATATTGATAAGCTAAAACCTGTAGAAAAACCTGTTGCCAAAGTGGAACAACTCTCCCCAAAACCTAAAACTATTGATAAACTCAAAGTTAACGGAAAAATAGTTACCGATGAAGAGGGGGGTGTATTTAACCCCAAAACAAAAACTGTTATTCATGCGCAGGCAATTACTCCACAAATACCGCTTCCATCAAAACCACAATCCCCTGTAAAAGGTTTGGAGGATGAGAGACAACGCCAAATTGATAAGTTAGCTTTGGAACGTGAACGTTTGCTTGCTCATCAAACCCCTGTTGCTAAACCGCAACCGCAACAACCGCCTGTGGTTTCTAAAGAAGCTGTCTCTTCGGCAGTAAAAACATCATCTTCTACTGTAAAGCGAAGTACCCCATCCGCTTATCGTATGGCAACTAATGCCGGTATTTATAACGCTATTAACGGAACAAAAATCGATATGTGGGAGTCAGGACGTTCATTTACCTCAGGCACAGCAAATAATGGCTGGGTAAAGATTACGGGGTACTTTGTGAATCGTGTGTGGACGAGAGCGGATGAAGAGTTGTGGGTAAAAGAGAGTGACGTTATCAAACGATAGCTTTAAAACCCATTACTCGTTCCCAACGTCCTCGTTGGGAATGCATACATCAATTTTATCCCCTCTAAAGCTATAAATCATTATCATCTTTTAACAAATAAAAATAGATGGTGATTTTTCCCCTTGTTCCCAACGTCCTCGTTGGGAATGCATAACGTCAGATAAAAGTTTAGTAACTAAAGGCTATACACTCCCAAACAGGAGTTTTGGAGCGAGTGAAAAGGAGTGCTGCATGAAAATTTTATTTGGATTAATTATCGTTATTCTGACAGTGATAAATCTTGATTTGCTAGGACCTGTGTTGATATCCTACTGGCTTACAATTCTTTTGATATTCATAGCAATCAATGCAACCTATTTTTTTGTTGCTACTAATTCTCACAAACCGTATTCTCCTGAACGTCGGAGTGTTTTGTTGGTCAGTAAATGGATTTTATATGCAGCTTGGATGTTTGTTGCTACCATTATTGCTTTTGTACTTTTGCTTATGTCTGCTTCTAGGAATAGCACAGAAATTGGTATTGTTAAGATCGATAAAAGACTCAATGTTATAATGAAAGATAATGTTCCCTGTTTTTATATCGATTCATCTAAAGAGATTGATGAGTTTGAAATTGGCTATATTGTTGGATTTAAATACATAAAGATTAAGGATTCTTACTTTTATGAAGATACTTGGAGAGTTACACACTATAAGTTAAAGCTTCATATTCCCTTAACTTCGATTGTGGGCAAGGATCAGTGTATACCATATGGGTTAAATAATGAGATTCATACCAAAGAGCATAAAAAATTAGAAACAAATGTTCTATATAAAATAGCGATAAATGGAGTGAGAAAAGTTGGCGGTGTTGATCAAATAATGGCAGATTCATATTTTTATCTATCTAAAAATCCAAAAACGGGTAACAGTGAAATTAGTTTAGCTTCTCAGGAGCAAATCAATATTTTTGAGAAACACCTTATGCTAAAACTTTTTCCATCAGAAGATAATAATATCGTTAAAGAAACGGATGAATACAATAGTACCATAAAAACAAAGGATCAAAAATGAGAAAATTAACATCCGGTGAAATAGGTATGTTGCAACAATATTTTTTCCTCGTTCCCAACGTCCTCGTTGGGAATGCAGACTAATGGCTATACATTCCCAAACTGGAGTTTGGGAGCGAGAGTGGGAATAATAATATAATTGGAGAATAAGACAATGGGACGAAGCAGATATAAAATATATGAGCCGACACATCCTCATTTTATTACCTGCACGGTATTGCATTGGATACCAATTTTCACCCGTACTGATAGTGTTCAAATACTGATTGATAGTCTTAACTATTTGAAAGAAGTTGATAATCTAAAAATCTATGCTTATGTGATTTTGGAAAACCATTTGCATATGATTATTCAAAGTGATGACCTTGATAACAGTATAAAAAAATTCAAAAGTTTCACTGCAAAAGAGATATTAAAACTACTCCATACCCATAATGTCAAAATGATTCTCGATCAGTTAGCTTTTTATAAAAAAGCTCATAAAACAGATAGCAAATATCAACTATGGCAAGAAGGATCAGCTCCTAAGTTGATTCAAAGTGATGCTATGATGATTGAGCGAATAAACTATATTCATAATAACCCAGTAAAAAGAGGCTATGTGGATGAAGCGAAGTATTGGCGTTACTCAAGTGCTAGAGATTATGAGGGAAACGAAGGGTTGATTGAGGTGGAGCGGTTTTGGTAGAGATTGTATATGAGTCTGCATTCCCAAGCTGGAGCTTGGGAACGAGGAAAGAGAGTGACGTTATCAAACGATAGGTTTAAAACCCATCGTATGGTAATTTTGCCTCTTTCCATCCGAACATAAATCCGTTTTCGAGATTATATGCTTTAATCCCCTCTTTAGCGAGAAGGTTGGCAGCAGCGCTTGAGCGTGGACCGCTTCGACAGACGAGAATGACGGCATCGACTTTACGCATTTTCATCGCCTTCATAACATCGGGAACGAAGTTTTGGTTGAAAACCTCTTTAGCATCGTAGAGTTTTTGGACATCTTTATGCTCTTTTGTTTTACTGGTTTTGATCTCAAATTCCGAACTTTTTACCCTCTCTTCGATAGAGTGAGGTATATAGGTCCACTCATAAGCGGGAATATTGATAACCCCTTCACCATGACCGGTATAAATATATTCAAGAGTAGTTCGAACATCGACGATAATCGCCGTCCCTTTTTTTTGCATCTCAAATGCTTCGGTTGCGGTGAGATCACCTTCATACACATCTTCAGCTCCAAGTGCCGCGCACATAAGCAAGATGAGCAGTAATTTCTTCATGCATAAACTCCTAGTTACCAATTAATATCACAATTATATCTAAAAAGTGAATTAACATTAATAATGAAAAAATTGGGTATTATTTGAAAAAAGTGGTGAGAATCTATGCTTAAAAGTATTAGGATTGTTTATGTAAGTGATTGGGCCATCTCCGATCAAGAGCTATTAGACCAAGACCCATTTTTAAAAGTTTTAAACGAGTGTCATGCTGAAGTGACTATTCGTAGTAATTTCCCCGAGTCATTTACACAAATTGATCTTTTAATTTTACATCCGATGCAGATGAATTTGGAGATATTTGAGGTTATTAGTAAAAGCAAACTCTCTAATCCTGCTATTAAAACAGTCGTTATTTCAAGCGCACACGGGAGCGATCTTTTTTTACGTGCTATCGATGTCGGTGTTGATAAATATCTTCTTAAGCCACTTCTACCGAGTGCCGTTCAAAAGGTAGTTGAACGTCTGACTCACCAATCGATTGAAGCGAAGAATGCACAAAAAGCGTACAAACAAATTAATCTGATGTTTGGTGCGATTTCTAAAACGGCATTGGTCATACGTATCCGTAAAAACGGGATGATTTCGGAAGTTAATTCTTTATTAAGCTTGTTAGTTGGATTAGAATCTACAGCGATGGTAGATCATTATTGGCTCCGATTTGTAGAACGCCGTTTTTGGATTTATCTTAGGACATTAGTTCGTGCACGATTAGAAGCGGGTGAGATTTATCGCGGTATTATCGAACTTATTGGTAAAGAGAAACAAACGATTACAGTAGACTCAACGATTTATGCGGTTCTTGATGGTTATAATCGGATCGAAGAGATTGTTTTTATCGGTCATGATGTGAGTGAGATGAAAAGGGCTATTTTAGAGAGTATGAAACAGCTTATCGATTATGATACCTCTTTGGCAGTTTTGTTTGATCACAATTATGAAGCAATCATGGCGAATAAAAAGTTTTTAAAAGCGAATAATTATAAAAGTTTTGATGAACTCATTCATAGTTGTGATTTATGTTCATGGATGGTCGAAACGAATGAAGGACTGGAACCTATTTTGAGTACACAGTGCTCACAAAAAGAGAGTTTGGAATTTATCGTTAAAAAGATTAAAAAAGGGCATATTCAGGGGCGTATCATTTCGATAGGTGTGAATAATATCAAGACATACTATACTGTCCACATGAGTTCTATGAGTAATCCTCTGATACAAAATGAACACTATCATATCCTCTATTTTGTGGATGTTAGCGATATTGAACGTCATAAAGAGGACAAGATTAACGATGCTAAACTGATGAGTGTTGGACGTTTAGCCGCAGCGATTACCCATGAAATCAACACACCAGTTACGTATATCAAAGGTAATCTTGAACTATTGAAATGGGAATGTGAAGATAAAATTAGTGATGCGGAAGAGCTATTTAGACCTATAGATGAAGGTATCTCACGGATAGAATCGATTGTGAAATCAATGTATGAGTTTGCAGGAACGGGTAAAGAGGAGATACAGCCATTCAATGTGCATATGACATTGATTTATGCACTGCGTATCATATTGAATCGTGCAAAGCATATTGTCACAATACGTATCAATGGAGAAGCTTTTAATTTATCCACCCAATATGATCCACTTAGTTGTAAAACAATGGGTATCTCGACCCGTTTGGAACAAGTGTGGATTATTATCATCAATAATGCACTCGATGAATTTGAAAAAGGGGAGATACCTTACGAAGATAGAGAAATTAATATTACACTTAACTACAATGAAGATGATATTGTAGTAAAATTAGCCGATAATGCCGGAGGGATACCTGAATCGATCTTAAATGGAATTTTTGATTTTGCGGTAAGCGGTGTTAAAAAGCAAAGTATGGGTATCGGGCTGAATGTAGCCAAAGCGATTATTGACAAACACGGTGGAGCAATCTATGTCAATAATGAGAAGCAAGGTGCTGTATTTGAAATTCATTTAAAAAAATTTAAGGGAGAATCATAATGTTTTTTGGAAAAGAAGCGGCGAAATATAAAGAAGAAGCAGATACTTTACGGGTTGAGAGAGATAGATTAAAAGAGGAACTAGCTTTATATAAAGAGATTGCCGCATTGAGTCTTAATGAAGCGGTGATGGTTTTAAATGAGCGAAATGAGGCGATTTTTTACAACTCTAAAGCTGACTTAATAACGAACAAAGATGCAGTCATTAGAGAACTGACCAAAGAGTCAAAAGAGATCGTTGTCGGAGAGTGTGAAGCTTCGGTTGTGAGCAAAAAACTGAGTAACGGCATCAAAGGCTTTATTCTTACAAAAGCATCTATAATCGGAGGCGAAGATGGTGGATTGCTTGAGATGCACCAAAAGAGTATTAAAGGGGCATTGGATGCGACTCAACATGTATTTATTGATATTTTAGATAAACTCAAAGAGATGGTTGAACAGTCGAATGAAACGGCTCGAGGTTCTGATGAAGGGCTCACAATAGCCAAACATGTTGATGAAGATATGGGTAAACTAGCCGAATTGATGGAAGGTACTCTCTCGACAACCGCCAATCTTGTCAATCGATCACATGAAGTTTCGAGTGTTGTTGCATTGATTAAAGATATCGCCGATCAAACCAATTTGCTGGCACTAAATGCTGCTATCGAAGCGGCGCGTGCAGGGGAACACGGTCGAGGATTTGCTGTTGTTGCCGATGAGGTGAGAAAACTGGCGGAGCGAACCCAAAAAGCGACCAAAGAGATTGAGATTGTGATTCAATCGATGCAACAAGATACCAGTGAGATCGAAACCGCTACCGAAGAGCTTTCAGGAATTGTGACAAGTACGAAAGGTGAAGTGAGTCAAATGTCTGATCGGATGGAAAGTTTTCAGCGCAACTCCTCTCGAAGTGTATTTGAAATTATGGATATCAGTAACTATATTTTTAGTAATTTGGCAAAAATTGACCATGTTATCTATAAAAATAATGTGTACGCTTTCTTATTCGGTCAAGAAAATGCCTTTAAAGCGGTTGATCATCATTCGTGTCGTTTAGGAAAATGGTATGAAAATGGTGTTGGTAAAGAGCAATTTGGAATGCTTAAATCGTACAGTCGATTAGAAGGTCCACATGCGACGGTTCACTCAAATGCGAATGCGTTGATTGCCGATTGCGGTGATGGACATAAACTCTGCTCACGCACACAAATCGAACAACGTATCAGAACCATTGAAGCAGCCAGCAAAGAGGTGTTTGAAGCATTGGATATTCTGGTCGCTGAAAAAAATGAACAAATGATGAGCAGCGCTATTAATAATCTGTTTGGAGGGAAAAAATGATCCGTTTAATGATTGTCGATGATGAAACGTCGATTGGAACTATGTTGGAAAAAGCACTTGTACGTTCCAAAGATATTAGTGTAACCTATTTTGATAATCCTGTGACTGCACTATCGCGATTTCGCAAAGGTGAATACGATGGGGTATTGCTCGATATTATGATGCCCCAAAAAGATGGTATAAGTGTTCTTGAAGAGATTAAAGCTAAAGATCCTGAATGTATAGTTATTATGATGACGGCCTATTCTACCCTTGATAAAGTACTACAAAGTCATAAAATCGGAGCTGATCACTATATTCTTAAGCCCTTTGATTCACTCAGCAATGTTGAGAAGAAAGTGCGTGAATTAGTTAAAGAGCGTAAATAATGTGAGGGGGGATGGCTTCCCCTTTTTTTTTGTCTAAATTTTTTATACATTAGTAAATCGCTATGAATACTTGACAATAAGAAAAAGCTATATTAATATGTGTAAAAAATATAGGAGAAAACTATGGCTCAACAATGCCCTTTAATTTTTCGACAAGTCGATGCAACTGTTACACGTATTAATACGTTATTTGTCATGGTCGGTATTATTGCCTTTTTAGCGACACAATTGTCGATAATATTAATAGCATTAATCATCGATTTTGCTCTTCGGTTATATGGATATAAACATATAAGTCCTATCAATATCAGTTCATTATGGATACAAAAAACTTTTGCACTTCCGAGTAAAATGGAAGATGCCGGAGCAAAACGTCTTGCCGCTTTTTTTGGGGTAGGGTTTACCATTGCACTGCTAGTGTGTTCATCTATTGGTGCGGATATAGCGGGTGCTTTGATTGCCGGAATATTTTTATTTTGTGCCGGATTGGAATTGGTATTTGGATTTTGTATTGCGTGTAAAATTTATTATATTGCCAAAAAAATCTATCCAAAAGGGTTTGTATAATGGCAGCACTCTCTACTAAAGCAGTATATGGTTTGGCTGCGATGCATGTTCTCTCCCACGCCCCAAATGGGCGATCTATGCAAGTGCGAGAAATCTCGGCAATGACTCAACTCTCCCACGGTTATTTAGAACAACTTCTCTCAGCATTGCGGAGAAGTCATCTCGTTGTCAGTACTCGTGGAGCATCAGGTGGATATAAACTAGCTCGTGGAGCGCATGAGATAGAGGTGATTGAAATCGTCGAAGCGTTGGAAGGGCCGTTTTATAAGATTGAGGGCAATGTAGGATCAAGTTTGATTTTAGAATATTATTGGAAAGAGATTGAGGAAAAAATGAGAGGGTTGTTCGCCTCAAAACTCTCTGAGCTTGATCGTGCTTATCAACCCCATTTTTACGATATTTAGCGTCTCTTATTTTTCGATTCGATGAGACGGCGGTTTTGCATCATCATCACTTCAATCTCTTTAGCACTTTTTTGTTCATAGATAGGTTGCGAGGACTGAAAAACTTCTGCATAAAAATCGGCTAATGTTTTCCCTTTTTTAGTCGCGGGGAGTTTTTTCCGTAGTGTGAAATAATCAATGTTTGAAGGTTCTTCAAATTTGGCAAGAATTGCTTCTCGAAGGGGGTATTTGCTCATCGTATACTCTTTAAAATATTTTGTGTACTAAAACGAATACATCCGTTTTAGTAGCAGGGACAAATGTCCCTTGCAACCCCCTAAAGCTACAAAAACTTTGTTTTTGAGATTTTTAGTCACATAGTGAGTAGGGTCTTATTCTAAATGTATAGCAATTTTTATTCCTAAAGCCCCTCATTAATAATATACCACAACCGTTCTACTTCATCATCATCGAGAAAAAGGGTAGAGTAATGTTCATAAAGCCATGAAAGCCCTTTTGCATTGATGCTAAGGGTATGGGAACACTCCTTGTGAGCAGGTAAAAACGCCCGTATAAGTGAGATGCCGTTAAGAATGGGTTCATCACAAAAAAAGCAGTTTAGCTCTCGATGGAGTCGCCCTTCATGTTCTAAAAGTTGGACATACGCTTCGATAGCGAGCCGTTTAGGATTTTGATTTTTCCACCGTTGTGCCGTATCTTCGAGAAGATTAAAATAAAAACTCCCAATCTCTTCGGAGTGTTGTAAATGGGGGTAGAAGAGGGTGATAAATTGTTGCCATATTCGAATCCGCTCATACTCTCCCATCCATGGAAATCCCAAATGGATTACATCTCTCATTCTAGAGATGGTACTTTTGAGAGAAGATTCGGATTCGTAGTCGATTTTGAACCCAAGATTAATAGGACTATGACGCGCTCCATAGAAGCGATAAAGGGTTGTTAAGTTTGTCTCCGATATGATTGTGACGATCATATCTTCATCTTTGACGCGACTAAGTTTGATTATAAATCCTTGCATTTTCTGTTACTGCACCGCACAATCATTTATTTTTTGCTTGAAAATTACACTAATTTTAAAACTTTTTAACCTAAAAACGGGTAAAATAAAGAAATTTCCATCCTCTTTAAACTACTTATGTTTAAAAAGAGATTAAAAAAGGTGTTTTATTCGTGGAATATCAAGATTTATTACGTTCTTTTAAAGACAACTGCGGTTTTGGGCTGATTGCCAACATTAAAAATCGTCCTTCTCATGAAACTTTGGAGAATGCGATTACGGCATTAGAGCGGATGATGCATCGTGGTGCAGTTGCCGCTGATGGTAAAACGGGGGACGGTAGTGGATTACTTCTCTCTATTCCTCATGATTTTATGCGTGGAGCGGCATTGGACAATGGTGTAGAGCTTCCTGAAATGTATGCTATTGCGGTAGTTTTTACCCGTGATAGAGCACAGCTGGATGTGTTGGAACGTACCTGTATCAACAACGATCTCAAAGTGGTATTGAAACGTACCGTACCACTGGATACCAATGCATTGGGTGAACAAGCACTAGCGTCTCTCCCTGAGATTTACCATGTGTTTATCACTCCAAATTCATTGATGGCAAGTCAACGTTTTGATGCATTGTTGTATTTGAGTCGTAAAGAGACCGAACATCTTTTGGTTGATGACCAAGATTTTTATATTCCATCGATGAGTTCACGGGTGATTTCGTATAAAGGTTTGATTATGCCGACGCATATCAAAGAGTTTTATATCGATTTACAAAATGAAAACTTTAAAATCTCATTTTCACTGTTTCACCAACGTTTCTCAACCAATACCCTCCCAAAATGGCGTTTGGCTCAACCGTTTCGCTCGGTTGCACACAATGGTGAGATTAACTCTGTCGAAGCAAACCGTTTTAATGTTGCGGTTAAATCAGAATCCATCAAAAGTGAAGTGTTTACTGATGAAGAGATTGCACGACTTTTACCTATTTTACAACCATACGGATCAGACAGTGCAAGTGCCGATAACTTCTTTGAATTTTTGATTGCCAACGGTATGGATTTCTTCAAAGCGGCGCGCGCGGTTATCCCTGCACCGTGGCAAAATGCACCCCATATGGATCCACAACTTCGTGCGTTTTATGAGTATCACTCTACCGTATTTGAAGCGTGGGACGGACCAGCGGCATTTTCACTCACCGATGGTCGCTATATCGGATGTGTCCTCGATCGTAATGGTCTTCGTCCATCGAAATACATTATTACCTATGATGATACCCTCCTTATCGCAAGTGAGTATGGGGTTATCGATATTGCTGAAGAGAATATCAAAGAACGCGGTCGTCTCCAATCAGGACAAATGATCGGACTCGATTTGAAATTCGGCAAAGTTCTTAAAGATGGTGATATTAACGAATATTTAAAATCGTCTAATCCGTATATGAGTTGGTTGAACAATCACATGACCTATCTCCAAGAGCATGTTGAACACCAATTTATTACCAAATGTGATTGTACCGCTGATGAATTGGTTCAACGTCAACGCTATTACAATATCACCCAAGAGGTGATTGAACAAGTTATCGAGCCGATGATGCGTGATGGTAAAGAGGCAGTTGGATCGATGGGTGATGATACCCCTCTTGCGGCATTTAGTAGTGTCCAGCGCAACTTTAGCGACTATTTCAAACAACGTTTTGCCCAAGTTACCAACCCTCCGATTGACCCTATTCGTGAAAAAGTGGTGATGAGTTTGAATACCGGATTTGGGGAAATTCATAATATTTTGGATGAGATTCCTTCTCATGCGAACCGTTTAAAAGCGATTTCACCGGTTATGCTCAAAGAGAAATTGGAAGTTCTAAAATCATTTGGGGATAAAAAATCACCCCGCTATCACCCATCGTACAGTAATGAGATATTCTCAACCGCTTTTAGCGGAAGCTTGAGGGCTGCCTTGGATGCTTTAGCTGATAAAGTTATCAAAGGGGTTAAAGAAGAGGGTGTCCGTGTCATCATTTTAGAAGAGAGCGGATTTGACAAAGACCACAAAACGATCCCTATGTTAATGGCAGTCGGTCGAATTAACCGTGCGTTGTTGGATGCAAAAGTACGTCATTTAGGCTCTATCGTTGCGTGTACCTCTGAAGTGATTGATTCTCACGGTGCAGCGACATTGATCGCTTACGGTGCGAGTGCGGTTTATCCAACACTTTTGTTCTCAACGATTTCGGCGCGTGTAAAACAAGCTAATGAAAGTGAAGAGAACTGTGTTGAAGCGTTCAAAGCAGCTCATCACGCCCTTAATGGCGGATTACTAAAAATCATGTCAAAAATGGGGATTGCAACGATTGCGTCATACCGTAACTCTGGCTTATTTGACGTTATCGGTTTGAGTCGAGAGATTGTTCATGATTGTTTTGGTGAGTCTCATGTGATGATTCCAGGTCTTAGCTATGAAGATATCGATGCTCGTTTGGATCGCAACCACAAAGAGGCGTTTGAAGTGGGTGGTTTTAACCGTATTTTCCCTCTCAAAATTGGTGGTTTTTACAAGTTTTATAACGGACAAGAGCACCACGATTTTAATCCGGATGTCATCCACGCAATCCATCGTGTCTCAAAAAGCGGAAAACGTGAAGATTTCGATTTCTTGAGCAATTTGATTAACAAACGGGGTCAAAAATTTATCCGTGATTTCTTTGAGTTCAAATCAGATCGTAGTGCTATCGATATCTCTGAAGTAGAACCGAAAGAGGCAATCTTCAAACGTTTTGCCTCTGCGGCAATGTCACTGGGTTCTATCTCTCCTGAAGCACATGAGTGTCTAGCGGTAGCGATGAACACTATCGGTGCACAAAGCAACTCGGGTGAGGGTGGAGAAGATTCAGCCCGTTTTGATACTCTGAAAAACTCTAAAATCAAACAAGTAGCTTCTGGACGTTTCGGGGTTACTCCAGCGTATCTCCGTTCTGCTGAAGAGATTCAGATCAAAGTAGCCCAAGGGGCAAAACCGGGTGAGGGTGGACAGCTTCCGGGGCATAAAGTCTCAGGACTAATCGCCCGTCTTCGTCATACGACTCCGGGGGTTACACTGATTTCACCTCCTCCGCACCATGATATTTACTCTATCGAGGATTTGGCACAGCTTATTTTTGATATGAAGCAAGTTAATCCATCCGCAAAAGTAGCGGTAAAACTCGTCTCAGCTGCCGGTGTCGGGACGATTGCAGCGGGTGTTGCCAAAGCATACGCCGATAAAATCATCATCTCCGGTGGTGATGGCGGTACGGGTGCTGCACCGCTCACCTCGATCAAGTTTGCGGGGAATCCGTGGGAACTTGGACTTTCAGAAGCGCACAATGCATTAAAAGTAAATAATCTTCGCGGGCTTGTCCATGTTCAAACAGACGGTGGACTCAAAAGCGGTGTCGATGTTGTCAAAGCGGCGATGTTAGGGGCTGAGAGTTATGCATTCGGTACGGGTGCACTCGCGATTATCGGATGTAAAATGCTCCGTATTTGTCATGTCAATAAATGTTCTGTCGGTATTGCGACTCAAAATGAGACGTTGCGTAGTGAATATTTTAATGGTACGGTAGAACAACTCATCAATTATTTCACCTATTTAGCCGAAGATGTTCGTCAAATTATGGCAAAATTGGGATATAAAACTATGGAAGAGTTGGTGGGACGCAGTGATCTCCTCCAAGTCACCGATAACGATTTCGCCCGTAAATTTGATTTTAGTGCCGTATTGCATCGCGAAGAGGGAGTCAATACGTGTCAAGAGCCATCCAATAAACCGTTTGATGATAACGCATTTGAAATCGACGTATTAGCCGAAGCGATGGATGCGATTAAAAACCCTGAACGCCCTATCCGTATTGTACGTGATATTTGTAACCTTAACCGTAGTTTCGGTGCTCGTATCAGTGGTGAAATCGCCCAATATTATGGGGATAAAGGGCTTAAAACCGATACGATTAAAATCGATCTTAATGGTATCGCAGGTCAAGCATTGGGTGCATTTTTAATCCACGGTGTCTCTATCCGTTTGGAGGGTGTGGCGAACGATTACATCGGTAAAGGGATGCACGGCGGTAAAATCATCATCAAATCTCGTAACCAAGGTGAAGCGTTTGCAGCGGGCGGTAACACGTGTCTTTATGGGGCAACTGGCGGTAAATTATTTATCGCGGGTTCCGTAGGAGAGCGTTTCGCGGTACGTAACTCAGGAGCTTTGGCAATCGTCGAGGGGACAGGTGATAATGCGTGTGAGTACATGACGGGCGGTATTGTTGTCATCTTGGGTCAAACGGGAATCAACTTCGGTGCTGGTATGACAGGCGGTATTGCGTTTGTGTATGATGAAAACCACAGTTTCGTCGAAAATGTCAACCGTGAATTGGTTGATGCATTGCGTATCGATACCGATGATGGAGACGAAGCACGCCATTATCTCAAACGTCTGTTAAAAGATTACGTTGCAGAGACCCAAAGTGAAAAAGCACAACTGCTTCTTAACAATTTCCGCAACGAAATCCGAAATTTTTGGCTTGTAAGACCGAAAAACTTAACCAAATTGCCACTTAATCCTGATAAAGGGGACTAATATTTATGAGAGAATTTTTAACTATTGAACGAATTGAACCAATCAAACGAGGAGTCGTCCAACGACTCAAAGATTTTAGTGAGATTTACGAGCCTGTCGAAGCGTATGAAGCAACGTCGCAAAGTGACCGTTGTATCCAATGCGGTGATCCGTTTTGTTTGAACAAATGTCCTTTGCACAACTATATTCCCCAATGGCTTAAAGCGGTTGCGGAGAAAGATTTGAAATTTGCATTTAACCTTTCCAATGAGCCATCACCGTTTCCTGAAGTGATGGGGCGTATTTGTCCTCATGATCGTCTATGTGAGGGGGATTGTACTTTGAGTGACGGTCATGGAGCGATTACTATCGGTTCAGTTGAGACCTTTATCAACGAAGAGGGATTTAAAAGCGGTCTAAAACCTTATTTCCCAGGAATTACTACCGATAAAAAAGTAGCGATTATCGGTTCAGGTCCTGCTGGACTCTCTGCCGCAACCTATCTGCTACGTTCAGGTATTTCGGTCACCATGTATGAGCGCTCAGATCGTGCAGGGGGATTGTTAACGTATGGTATTCCGGGATTTAAACTCGATAAAAAAATTGTCGAGCGACGATTAGGCTTTTTGCAAGAAGCGGGATTAAAACTGGTATTGAACTGTGAAGTTGGCAAAGATATTGAGTTTGATGTCATCGCTGATCAACACGATGCTGTATTTATCGGTATCGGAGCAACGAAATCCAAAGGTGCTAAAATTGCTGGTGAAAACGCTTCGAATGTCTATACGGCAATCGAATATCTCACTGCTATTCAACGCAAAATTTTTGGACTTTCTTATGATAAACAGTTCGATTTTAAAGATCTTGAAGTAGTGGTTATCGGAGGCGGTGATACGGCGATGGACTGTGTCCGTACTGCAAAACGTGAAGGGGCAAAAAACGTAACGTGTTTGTATCGTCGTGATGCTCACAATATGCCGGGTTCTCAAAAAGAGTACAAAAATGCGATTGAAGAGGGGGTAGAATTTGTATTCCATGCCTCTCCGAAAGAGATTATTTTGGGTGAGGGTGGCAAAGCCGTTGCGGCACACATGGCAAAAACCGTTTTGGGTGCCAAAGATGAATCGGGTCGCCAAAAAATGGAAGAGATTAAAGGTGGTGATTTTAATATCAACGCCGACGTTATCATTATGGCACTGGGATTTGATCCGGTTGTCCCAAGTTTCTTGGCTGAAAATGGTATCAATGTCAATAACTGGGGTGGTATTATCATCGATGAGAAATACCAAACAACGACAGCAGGTATCTATGCCGGCGGTGATTGTTATCGCGGTGCCGATTTGGTGGTAACAGCGGCGTATGACGGTCGTGAAGCGGCGCGTGCTATTGCAAAATCGCTATTGTAGGATATGAACCCCTTTATCGATGCGGTACTCCTTGCATTACGTGAAGTAGATGGTGCGTTAAACAATACCTCAAATACCACCTTACTCGATTCTTTCTCCATAGGGGAGGGGGGCGATGTTAGTAGTGGTTTTGATTTGCTTGCTGAGTCGATCTTTTTTAACCATCTCTCCCCTTTTGGCTCTTTGTATTCCGAAGAGAGTGGTTGGATGTCTCCCCAAAGTGATACCATTATTATCCTAGATCCCATCGATGGAAGTGATAATTTCTCCTCTTTTTTCCCCTATTACGGTGTTGCGGTATCACGTGAAGTCTCCTCTAAAACAACTGATGCAGTAGTGTGTAATCTTGCAAATGGTGATATTTTTATCCGAACAGATAGTGAATATTATAAAACATCGCTCCAAAATAGCTTGATCAAAGAGGAAGTTAAAATCACACTTCATCCAAAAATTGGTCTTTTTGAAAAAGCTCATGAACACCCGTTTTTAGGTGAAAAACTGATCCAAAACGGATTAAAATATCGCTCTCCCGGAGCTGTTGCCCTCTCATTAGCCTATGCCCCTTATGTGAAATATATGCTATTTTTGGGTACAATGAGGAAGTTCGATATAGATGCAGGCTTATTTTTGAGCCAACATCTTTACTGTTTTTATGATTCGAGGTATATCCTCATCAGTTCCAGTAAAGAGGTATTCATTCAGATGCGTAATATCGTTGAAAAGGAGTATTTTTGAGTCTATTTAATCTTTTTGGAAATCCTGAAAAAAAGCAACAACCTACCAAAAGTGAAGCCCCTTCTCATTGGGTTAAATGTTCTTCATGCCAATCCTTGATGTATTACAAAGAGATGGAAAAACAGCTCAATGTTTGTCCTAAATGTGGATTTCATCTCCGTATAGGTGTTAATGAACGTCTAGCGCTCATCGCAGATGAGGGGAGTTTTGTTGAGTTTGATGCTACATTAAAACCAATCGATCCGCTCCAATTCGTCGATAAAAAAAGTTATGCGGCGAGAATCGATGAGGGGTATGCGAAAAACGGACGCTACTCATCGGTAGTGAGTGGAGAGTGTACGATTGAGGGCTCTCCTGTACAGCTTGTTGTTTTTGATTTTAATTTTATGGGTGGATCACTCGGTTCGGTTGAAGGTGAGAAAATTGTTCGTGCCATCAACCGTGCGATTGATAAAAAAATGGGTGTTATCATCGTCAGTGCCAGTGGGGGTGCTCGTATGCAAGAGTCTACATTTTCACTGATGCAAATGTCCAAAACCTCTGCGGCATTGGCACGTTTAGCGGATGCAAAACTCCCATATATCTCACTTCTTACCGATCCGACGATGGGGGGTGTTAGTGCCTCGTTTGCAACTTTGGGCGATATTATCATCGCTGAACCGGGTGCATTGGTCGGTTTCGCTGGTCAGAGGGTTATTAAACAAACTATCGGAAGCGATTTGCCCGATGGTTTTCAACGCGCTGAATTCTTACTCGAAAAAGGGTCTATCGATATGGTTGTCCCACGCTATGAGCTCAAAGAGACTTTGGGCAACCTTCTTAAACTTCTCCTCCCTTAATGCGTCTGTATGCTCTATGTGATCGTGATGCGTTACGCTCACGAGAGGTCGATTTAGAAAACTTTGTAGAGATAGTCAAAAAACATAATGGCGAAATAATCCAATATCGTAACAAGCACGATGACATTGCGGCAATCAAAAATGATCTTATCACACTGCGCGCTCTTTGGGATGGGTTTTTAATCATCAACGATTATTATGAACTGATACCGTTTTGTGACGGAGTTCATATCGGACAAGAAGATTTGTACGCGATTGATACTAATCCCCTCCGTGCGATTACCATCCTCAAAACCGCAATCGGAAACGATAAAATTATTGGACTCTCTACCCATAATTTAAAAGAGATTGAGATAGCCAATGCTCTGGACATCAATTACATCGGTTTAGGGGCGTATAGAGCTACCGTAACGAAGAGTGAAGCCAAAGTACTGGGCGAGAGTCTCGACGAGCTTGCATCGCACTCTAAACATCCTGTAGGGGCTATCGGTGGAGTGAATATGGATGATATCTTTAAACACGTCACTTATCATGTCATTGGAAGTGGGTTATTGGAATGAGAACGGTAGTAAAATTATGACCATTTCCCTTGTTTCAATAGCGAAAAAAGAGCGTTCACTGTATGACCCTCTTTATCAAGAACAGATAAAAATGATTTCTCGATTTGCAAAATTAGAGGACATGGAACTTTTTCCCAAAGAGATTGTGAAAGCTCATACAATAAGTGCCGAGGCATCGAAAAGTGCCTACACAAAGGTTTTAGAGCCAATGATAGGAAAAAGTTATTCCATTGCGTTACATCCTGATGGAAAAAAAATCGATTCTTTGGCTTTTAGTAAGCTCCTTTGTGATAAAATCGCGGTACAATTTTTCATAGGTGGGGCGTACGGCTTTGAAGAGTCGTTTGTTGCTAAGTGTGACAGTGTAATAAGTCTCTCGGAAATGACGATGAGTCATAAGATTGCGAAAGCAGTTTTACTGGAGCAGATATATCGCGCTTTTAGCTTACTCAATAATCACCCCTATCACAAATAAGGAATCGCATGCGAGATAATGAACTGCACTATTTCGAGGAAATATTGCAAACACGAAAAATACAAATTATTAAAAATATCAATGGTGTTGAAGCAGAGATGTTAGAGTTGCGTGATTGTGAACTCAATGATGAGGGTGATTATGCGTCGGTCAGTAATGACAACATGGTTGAGAGTGCTATTGGTGCACAACAATCTCAAGAGTTACTAGAAATTGAAGTTGCAATCGGAAAAATAAAATCTAAACAATACGGTATATGTGAAATGTGTGAAGATGAAATTGGTTTTCAACGTCTTAAAGTGAAACCTCATGCTCGCTACTGTATTGTGTGTCGTCCTATTGTAGAGAAAAACAAAGCTTAAAAGGAGAACTCAATGCAACTCAAACGTTATACTATCGCCTCATTTATTTTTATTTTTTTAGTAGGGATTGCTACTTATAGTATTGATAACAGTACTATCTCTTTTGATTTACTAGGGATTCATTTTCCAAATCTTCCGATAGCGTTTTGGGTTGCTGTTCCTGTTGCTTTGATGTATTTTGTAAGTATCTTGCATATGGCATTTCACGCATTACTTGGAAGTTTAAAACTTCGTAAACTTGATCGAGACAATGAAAAAATGGTCGATGCAGTGCGTGATGCATTACTTGGGGTAAAAGAGCGTAATTACACTTACAAAACAGAAGCTTATAAATTATTGGGTAAAGTGATTGATAACTCGGCTATCTTGCCGTATGATACACTTAGTGATATTGGTAATGAAAAAATTGATGAAGTTTTGGATGCTCTTCGCAATGTTAAAGAGAAGAAAAAAGTGGATTTGAAAAAATTCCATTTGGCAGCGTCAACATCGTTATCAATCGAAAACAATCTTAACCGTTTTGAGCGTGGTGAATTAAAAGCGGATGAAGTGTTGTCTCGTGCTGATACCTATGGTGATATCGTTTGTATGAAGGCGTATGAATCGTATGTACAAAGTGCTTCTGTTGGTTCTGTACTCAAATACAAACAACTTTTTAACATCAACTCTCTGTGTGCTTTCGTAGAGCGTATTAACAGTTCAACGAATGGTATCGAGATAGGGAATGATGAATTGGTTAATCTTTTCAAATCACTCAAGCTTACGTCTCGTGATTACATAGATCTCTCGATGGCAATGGCGAAAAATATGATCCCTGAACAACGTATGAGATTGTTTGAAAATCTTAGTGAAACCAATGACGATGCGATGGAAGGGTATTTTTATACCTTGTATGATCTTCAAATGATCGATACGGCAAATGAGATTTTGAACAACACCTCTAAAGATGATTATTTGATCTTTAAAGCATACCGTGATTTGAAACGTGCCAATAAACATTACGATATTGCATTGTTCATTAAAAAATAATTTTCTCATCGATGACTCCTAAACTCTCTTTTGATACCCCTGTTTATGCTCTCGCCCCTTTGGCGGGGTATACCGATCTCCCTTTTCGCAATGTTGTTAAAAAATTCGGTGCTGACTTGACCGTGAGTGAGATGATCAGCTCCAATGCATTGGCACACGGTTCGGCAAAAACATTTAAAATGTTGGAACGAAGCCCCAACGAAGATCCCTATTCGGTTCAAATTGCCGGTTCTGAGAGCGATGTTGTCCGTCGTGCCGTCGAGGTCTTAAATGAACAAGAGAATATCGATATCATCGACCTAAACTGTGGTTGCCCCGTCCCTAAAATCGTCTGTCACGGTTCGGGAAGTTCACTCTTGCGTGATCTGCCCCGTATGGCAAGCATCATCGAAACGATTAAAAAAACCTCCAATAAATCGACCCTTAGTGTCAAAATACGGCTTGGGTTTGAAGATAAAAATCACATCGAGATTGCTAGATTGGTTCAAGATTGCGGTGCCGATTTCCTCGCCGTTCATGGACGTACCCGTGCGGGAAAATTTAAAGCACCCGTCGATTATGATGCGATTGCCGAAATCAAAGCCTCTGTCTCTATCCCTGTGATTGCCAACGGAGATATTGACTCTTTTGAAAAAGCGCAATGGGTGTTAGAACATACCAAAGCCGATGGGGTGATGATCGGACGAGGAGCTGTCGGTGCTCCATGGATTTTTCATCAACTAAAATCCGGAAGCGCAACCGTCGATCCTCTCATTAAACACGCTATTATCATGGAACACCTTGATGGGATGGTACGCTTTTACGGTCCTCGCGGAGTGATAACTTTTCGTAAACATGTCCATACCTACTCCAAAGGCTACGAGGGGGCTTCGGCATTGCGTGATTTGGTTAACCGTATCGATGATCCGAGTGAGTATCGCGCCGTTGTCGATGAGTTCTTTCTCACCCACCGTCAAATCGGAGAAGGGTTTAAAGCCTCTGATATGAAATGTGAGTGTTAAAATACCCTCTCAACTCTCCTCTTTCGCTATAATATTCTCACTTTAACAGTGAGGCACATAATTTGTCATTCTTTCTAAAATCTCTTTTAAATTCATTGCCACGAAATAGGTTTAGAATAAATGAGATTAATATTGCGATAACAATATGAGTAAGTATCAATTTCCATTAAAAGATGAAAAAGAGTTTGAATTATTAGTTAATGATTTATGCGCAGAAAAATATGGCTTTGATTTTCAAGTATATGGAAGAAAAGGTCAAACTCAAAGTGGAATAGATGGGCTTTCTTTTGCAAAGAATGAAAAACAAATTGTTTTTCAGTGCAAAAATAAACTAATAGCTAGAGATGATACAAAAATTCAAAAAGAGCTTTTAGCTGATATAGAAGATGAAGTTCAATCGGCTAGTACTAAATTTACAAATATTGATACATTTATTTTTGCGAACTCTTTTAAACAAGATACTGTTCTACAAGATAGAGCAATAGAATTAACATTTCAATATGGCTTTACTGTTGTTCTGTGGAGTTGGGAAGAGATTGAAGGATTACTCGAAAAATATCCAACAGTAGCAAAACATTACTATCCTTGGGCATTTGATAAAAGTGTATTGAGCGAAAATGACATCAAACAAAAGTTTCACGAAAATTCAGTATCTTTACTTTCCTCATCAAGTCTATATATTGAAAAAAGTTTTATTGATATGCCCGAATTTGATGAGATTTTTGAGTTTATAAATAGTGAGAATTATAAAGATGATTTATTGGTTCTGACTGGAAAAGCTGGTATCGGTAAAACCGCAATATTAAGTAAGATACAAAGTGTTCTTATAGAGAATAATATGGCTTATTTGAGTATTAAAAGTGATAAAATCGATATAGAAAGTCGAGATTCACTTTCTAAATTTTTTGGCGTTGAAGATATTTTACATTCTATAAAACAGTTATCAAGAAAAGAAAAAGTCATTGTGTTGATAGACCAACTGGATGCTTTATCTTTAACAATGTCATCAAATCAAAAAGTAATAAATATTATCTTGGGGTTTATAGAACAATTAAAATACATCTCAAATGTAAAAATAATCGTTTCTATCAGGGAATATGATTTAAAAAATGATCCGTTATTCAAACATTTAGATGACTCTAATGTTATAAGAACACAGTTATTGAGTTTTGAATATGTCAATGACAAATTAAAATCTTTTGTAAAAGAATCTGTAACATTAAATAATACCTTAATTGAGTTATTACGAACACCACTACATCTTTCGATTTTTATAGACTTATATCCTAATGACAATAGCTGTATATCCATTAAAACACTGCAAGATTTATATAACAAATTTTGGGAACAAAAAGTCAATAGTGAGTCAATTGATAGAACTACGAGACAAAATAGTATTAAGTTATTAAATTCAGTCGTTCAAAAAATGAATGAAATAAAAAAAATTGAAGTTCCTGCTTTATATTTTGAAGACGAATTTAAAGAAGAAATGCGTCTTTTATGTAGTAATGGAATTTTGAAACAAGAGAATAATAAAATCTCATTTTTTCATCAAACTTTTTATGAGTATCTTTTTGCAAAAGCATTTATGAAAAAAGGGAAATCTCTTTATCAGTATATTGTAATAACCTCCCAAGATTTGAGTATAAGAGAGCAATTTAAACAAATCATTCAGTTTTTAAAAGGAACAAATGAAGAGCAATATCTGTTAGAACTTAAAAACATTTTGTACTCAGATAAAGTTCGATTTCATATCAAGCTTTTATTAATTTCATATCTTGGAAGTCTTGAAAATCCGACCACCGAAGAATTCGCTTTTGTAAAAAAACTCTTTACTGATGATAAAAACTTTGAAAAGTATTTTATAGAAAGTTGGATATCCGCTGATTGGCTAATCTATTTTAAAAAAGATGGTTTTTTTAATGATGAGAATTTTAAAAAATATAATTTGCATTATAGATTGGAAACATTTGTAAACAAAGAGCCGTATTTGGTTTTAGAAATATTAGACGAATGTGAATTTGATTCTGAATTCAAAGATGAAGCCATAATGCTGTCACTGGAAAAACTTGATAATTGGAATGATTATAGTTTTGCAATTTTTGATAAATATCATCATGTCATGCGTAAAGAGAATGTGAGATTTGATATAGAAAAGATTTATAAAAAAGTATATTTATTCAATCAAGAATATGCGATACATTTGTTTTTTGACTTTTTAGATACTCTCATAAAAGAAGCTAACAATAATAAAAATGATCTTTTAGATTATCATTGGTATAAGATATTTGAATTTTTAGTAGCAATGAACAATCAATATATTTTTCAGAAGCTCTTGGAATCAATCCAAAAAATTAGTAGCAAATTTGAGAGAAAACACGCTAAAAAAGAGTTTTTAATTACTGATCAAGTTTTTGATTCTTGGATGTGGAAATATGATAGTTCAAATCATTCTACATTGAGACTATATAGAAAAACACTTGAAAAAATATCGCAAGTTGCTATAGATGATAAAGATGTTTTTATAGAACTTATCAAACCCTATCAGGATACTCGCTATCTTTCCCTGATTTCATTTTTAATATTTGGTTATTCAAAAAATCCAGATGACTATAAAAATGAAATATTGGCATTGCTTACAAATATAAAACTTTTAGAAGAGATGTCTTTTGACCACGATGATGGATATGAGTTGGTAATGTTATTAACTAAATCATTTCACATATATGATGTATCAGAACAAGAAAAAATATTCAATTCTATTTTTCAGGTAAATCCGAAATGGGAAAGTAGCTATTATGTAGGCAAGTGTCACGGAACATATTTTAGATTAAAAAAATATGAACTTTTATCTCAACTTGATATAGAGGATATAAAGAAATTTGGTTATTTAAAAGAGTTTCAAGAGTTGCAAAGAAAATTTTATTGGTATAAGCTCAAAAAACCGCATAATGTTGAATCTGGATGGGTTGGAGCACCTTTCGATGAAGAAGTTTATAAGAAGATGAGTTTGAATAATTGGCTTCAATCGATGAAAGTATTTGATGGTACGGTATCAAGAAAAAGTATGGATAGTTTTTTAAGAGGTAGTAAAACTGAACATCATAGGCAATTTGAAAAAGAAGTTACTGAAAAACCAGATAACTTTTATGATTTATTGCTACAGTTAAAATCTGAAAATATTCATGCGGACTATTTGTCAGCTGGATTAAGCGGATTAATAGCATCTAACTATGATGCAGAGAAAGTTTTAAAAATTACTCATCTATATTCAGATATAGAAAATAGTTGGTTAAAACGGACGATTTTAAAAGCTATGAAACATTTAATACATCGGGATAAATTTGATGATAGCTTAATAACTATTTTAGAAGCGAATAGAGATATCAAGTATGAAGGTTTAATAAGGGATAAGGATAAGTTTCAGACTATTCATGATTATATGTCTAGTTCAATTAATTCTTTTGAAGGTGATTTCGCAGAACTACTCCCGTTGGTTTATAAAAATGTAGTTAATGATGAAAATAGTACAAAAAGGGTTATGAGCCTTATTGATAATGTTATTGATAAAAATGTAGATTTTGTCATTTTTGGATTATTAAGAACTTTAGGAAATATTGAATCTGTTGATAAAATTTTATTTGCAAAGCTTCTAGTTAATCTTATAGAAAAAGATGAAATTGGACAAGTTTCAATATTTTCGTTACACAATTTTCATTATTTATATCTGAATGAGTATGTCTCAAAAGAACAATTGCTCGTATATATTAAAAAGTGTATATCTTTTGCAAACAATGTAAAAGATAAAGAAGATGCTCATTATATAAATAATTTAGGAATGTTTTTATTTTACTATTACGTAACAGAAAAAGATGAAATATTTGAAGAGATGCTGAATGAAGCGATTAGTTCTAATAGCCAAATTATTCATGGAGTATTACATCAAATTTTTGAACAAGAGCTACATTCAAAAGATCAAGAAAAAGTTGAAAAATCAAAGCAATTTATTTTAAAATTTAAAAATGATGAAGAGAATGACTACTTTTATACGTATGATTTAGCAAAAATGAAAGGATTGAATTTTATACAAGATGATTTTGCATTTATTAAAAGTTTAGCAGAATCTCTTAATATAAGAAAAGAAGTCAAAAGTTTTATTGAATATTTACAAAATGAGTATTATTTAGATACTAATCTATCTGAAAAAATATTTGAACTTTTAGAGGTACTCATACACAATATTGATGCAAATAAAGAGATGGGTTATTATGATTCAAGACCGTTGATCGAGTTTATATTAGAGTTGAATACTAGAGCAAAATCGGATGAAAAGAAAATAGGCATATTAGATTTATTGGATAAATTTTTAATGAGTGACACGCTACGGCATACTACTAAATCAGCAATTGATTGAGTGAATGGAAACAGTCTGAATTGAAAATGAGGGGGGCAAGGGGTAAAACCCCTTGGCTACGCCAGCAAAAGAGGGGTCATGTATTCAATCTTCACTTTTGATAATGTAAATTCATAAAGGAGGTTTTAAATACTCCGATATTTAAGCTTTATCGATTGAACATCAAACCTATCATCGTATTCAAGCAGGATTTTTAAATCGTTCAAGGCGTTGACAACATCCGATTTACTCATCCGCTGTTTTGTGTATTTCGGATTGGTTTTGATACTTTCTCCTATACGGCGGTGATGGCAAATGTCATTTCTCGCATTTCGAATAATGGAAAACAACCCCTTGATTTGATGTTTATTACTGTATTTAGATGTACCGTTGGCATTGAGTATGGTTTCTTTTTTGATGAATTTCTCAAAGATATTGACGTATCTCGAACCGTTCAAAAACACCAGCTCAAGCGTCCCAAATGAGATGCTGTTTAATGCTTGAGACGGTTTTTGAATAGAACGTATTTCTGCTATTTGGAAATCATTCAAATCTCGCATAACGGGGTCAAGATGCCATTGTATTCCATAAGCTTTAACCATTCGGTGATTAACGAACGTTCGTAAAAAAGCTTCGAACTGGTTGATTTGAATATAAAGCCAATAATATTGGTTCGTGATATTTTTAATCTCTTCGAAATATTGTTCAATCGTGTAATAATTTTTAATAGGTAGAATTTTTTTGTTATGTATCAGGGCTTTAGCACTGTCTTCGAGAATGAATTTTTCTTTTTGGCGAACAAGTTTCAATGCTGTTTTTGTTTCGCTTAGTGAGGTTGGGATAATATTGTTAGCTAATAAAATCTGTTTAAAATGCCTATGATTCATTTAAGTTGCCTAGATGTATAATTTTACCACTCCTCAGAGGGTGTCGAACCGTTCAAGATGTTTGGCTGTATCAGCTTCGAGCTGAAACTCTCTGAGATTATCCTCTTCAGAATCTCAAAACTTCCCAAATATTTATTACGCTATATTGTATCTGAAGCCTCTAAAATTTAGATTTATGCGATAAATACTAGCCATCGATAAAATTCCGTCAAGTCTCAAAATAAATAGTTAATCTTTTGATAAATATTACTTAAAGTTCGTGAAATGGGAATAGGCTGAATTAAAATGGAGGGCAAAAAAAAAGGTCGAGGGTAATTACTCCCTCGACCTTAATCGTACCACTCCATTAAGCGTATGGAAAGTTTTGTATTAGCATAAAGTTATACCACAGAATGAAGATTTATTTTTCGATTAAATTATTTTTTATAGTCTACTATTAGCCTCTTTAGCTACAATCCCTCTCTTTTATATCGAAAATAAGGTTTACACTATGGTAGTCGATTTTTACATAACAGCAATGAAAAACTATGAAGTAGGGCGTTACAAAGAGGCATTTGATATTTTGAGTAGTGCGACCGATGATCCGCGATGTTTGTATGCTCTTGGGACGATGTATTATAACGCTCAAGGAGTAGAGCGTAATTTCACTCAATCCACCCACTATTATGCCCAAGCAGCAGAAGCAGGGATTCTACCGGCACAAGTGAATGCTGGGTTTGCGTATGCAAATTCGATGGGGGTTCCTGAGGATTTTGATAAAGCGGCTTATTATCTCAAAATGGCGGTAGCTCAGGGTGATAGCGCGGCTAAGATTACATTAGCCGAGATATATGCCAAAGGAGAGGCGGGAGGGAGCCGTAAAGAGGCGGCGAAACTCATACGCGAGGTTTTGGCTACGACGGGTGGAGAAGAGGCGTATGATGTCTACAGCCGTTATGATTTAGGAAATGTAAAAGAGTAGTACGATAAATTATGCTCAAAAGCATAAGTTCTCGTCACTCCCGCGTAGGCGGGAGTCTAGCTGGATTCCCGCCTACGCGGGAATGACGAAACCAAAGTATTTTCTTCCGCATCCGAAAGATGTGGAAAGCTTTAGGGGGTTGTAGGGACTTTAGTCCCTGCCACTAAAATGGGCTTTGCTCATTTGGCGTTTAAATAAGTGACGCCTTTTCTTTATACGCATCAAACACTTCGTCTTGTGCAGGGGCAAGTTGAAAATAACCATCAAGTTCACGGTGTTTGGTTTGGAGCAATGCTTCAAACTCATTTTGGGTGATGGGGATATTGTCTTGGAATTTATCGAGTAAGATAGTGTTATTTCCTAATAAAACAAGATAGCTCATGGTTCCAAAATCGAGCATGGCGACGGAGTGAGAAGGGTCGAGTGTTTTTTGAAATCGTATTTGAATCCCGCTACTATCCAAATCAGCAATCGGGAGAGTAGGAGAAGGACCTTTTTTCGGTAAAGAATTAAACAACCACGGTGCTTTTGGTTCACTGTGTAATGCGGTAGCTTTTTTCGCAATTCCCTGTTTAAGCCAAAAAAGGATAATGATCCCTACGATTAAAATCCCGATAACAACATAATAACTTCGTTCAAATTCACTTTCATCTTTTGTCGGGAGCGCTCCGGTTGCCTCATTATCGGTTTCATTCAATGCAGGTGCGGTTGCGGGTGGGCTAAAGCGTAATCGTAATCCATATGAATCGGATGTTTTAGAGGCTTGTAGGAGAACATTATTACTCACTTTCGCGGTAATGATAATTTGATCACCCGATGGAGCAATAGTAATATTCTGGAGATAAGTGGAGTTAATCGTTTTATTGAGCGGTGAATCAATCGAAGCCTCTTCGAGTTTGATGGTGATAGTCTGACCTTGTTGGTTTTGACGCAGAACCCCCTCATACGGAGTATCAAACGTTAACATAACATCAACACGCTCGTGACGATCATAGACATTGTAGCTAAGAATTTTAGAACCCCACACGAAAGTGGTGAGGAGAAGTAGCAGTAGGGGTATTTTTTTCATAATCTCTCTTTGGATAGATAATACAGAACGGCACTCGAATCAAGCACCTCATTGATACGGATGGCGAGATTTTTTTCATACACCATCACTTCGCCTTTACCGATAATACGTTGATTTACATACGATTCGACACTTTCACCCGCCGGTTTGCCTAAATCGATGACAGACCCTTTTTCCAATTTTAAGATTTCACCCAATGTCAGCGTAGTTTGCCCCAAATCGGAGACAAACTCAACTTCCATATCGAGTAATCCTTCGTAGTCCATCCATGAAAGCTCTGCAACGGGATCAAAACCTTTCTTCTCCAAAACAATCGGCTCATTTGATGGGATAGGTGTTTGATCCATATTTAAAGTGCCTTTAATGCCATAAATATTTCACCATCGGCAATATGGATAGTATTGTATTTATCGAATGGCATATCGAGAGAATCACTATCCAGAAGGTGTGGTGTTGAGATGTTAAAAGTGTTACAATTATCCTCTTCACAGAGAACTTTGGCACTTCCGACAATCATGTTGGTTGTTTCGAGTAACATATCGCGTAACGTCTCCGTATCGGTAATCTCTTGACCTAAAAATATTTCACTAATGCACAATAATAAGGTCTCATCACACCCGATATAGGTACGATATTTCTCTCCGTCATGTGCTTCAATATCTAAATAAGCAAGAAGTGTTCTCTTTTTTGGGAATTCTGTAATAATCTGATGGGGTAAACGAATCTGATGGATACAAAAGTTTTCAGCTGCTTTGAGAATATACGTTAGCATCATGCCTCGCCTATTAAAATATAAATTTTAGTATTGATAGAGATTATAGCGTAAATCTACAAGGAAATAACGAGTATAATCGCGCTTATATTAAGAAAAAGTGGTTTGCTGTGACAATAGAACTCATAATAGGATTAGTACTTTTAGGTATTGTTGTGGGAACCATGTCCGGTTTTTTTGGTATCGGAGGGGGGACGGTGAGTGTTCCTATCCTTTTGTATCTAGGATTCGGTATCAAAGAGGCGATCGGTATTTCGATAATGCAGATGGTTGCCGGATCATTAATGGCGGCAAGAGTACATCATAAAAATAAGACGTATGTGGTTCAGGATATCAAATATTTTGGATACGGAGGGATTATCGGTGCGGCAGTAGGAGCTGTGTTGGTCAAAGTGTTAGCATCGACCTTTTTAGAGTGGCTTTTTTTATCGATTGTTGCGTTTACGTTAGGTCGATTAGTATTATCCAATCCAGCTCCATCGCGTGAAGAGGTAGTCCATCGACCACTTTATACCCTTATCGGTGGAGGAATTGGGATTTTTTCAGGTATGCTTGGAGTTGGAGGATCGATTTTGATGACCCCGATTTTAGTGAGCTTTATGGGATTTCCTCTCAAAAAAGCATCCGCAGTCGGGCTCTTTTTTGTGATGTTTACCTCTATTTCTGCTTTTGTATCGATGGTGTTTTTAGGGTTAATCAATTTTCAAGCCGGTTTGATTATGGCAATAAGTTCTATCGGGGGGATTGTATTGGGGATTTGGCTTTTACAAAAAGTTAAAATTTCCCACTACAAGCAGATTCTTGTTGTTTTTTATATTATTATTTTTATTATTACAGCGTATAAGCTGATCATGAGGTAACGTATGGATAAAATTAAAATTATTGGGGCGCGTGAGCACAATCTCAAAAATATCTCATTGGAAATTCCAAAAAATAAGTTGGTGGTCTGTACGGGGATTAGCGGTAGCGGAAAATCGACATTGGCGTTTGATACCCTCTATGCCGAAGGTCAGCGTCGCTATATCGAATCACTCTCATCCTATGCACGGCAATTTTTGGATCGTGTCGGAAAACCCGATGTGGACAAAATCGAAGGGCTTACTCCCGCCATCGCGATTGATCAGAAAACTACCTCTAAAAATCCTCGTTCAACTGTCGGGACGATTACTGAAATTTACGATTATCTCCGTCTCTTGTATGCCCGTATCGGGATACAGCATTGTCATTTATGCGGTAAAAAAATATCTAAAATGTCGGCTCAAGATATTATTGATCAGGTACTAAAGCTCCCTGAAGAGTCGAAAATCATTATCTTAGCACCTTTGGTTCGCGAAAAGAAAGGATCATTCACTGATATTCTCGAATCACTCCGTCATAAAGGGTATGTACGCGCCATGATTGATGGGGTTATGGTACGTCTTGATGAGGAGATTGAACTCTCTAAAACCAAAAAACATTCGATCAAAGTGGTCATAGATCGTTTGGTTGTTAAAGCCGATAACCACGATCGTGTGGCTCAAGATGTTGAAAAAGCACTCAAAGAGAGCTACGGTGAAGTAGAGATAGAAATTCAAAACCACGATGAAGTAGGGATGGCGGAGAAGTTGATTCACTACAGTGAACACAGTGCCTGTTTTGATTGTAAAGTGAGTTTTGATCCGTTAGAGCCTCTCTCATTTTCGTTCAACTCTCCCAAAGGTGCGTGTTCGGAATGTGACGGTTTGGGGATTCGCTATGCGCTTGATTATGACAAAATAATCGACTCCGAACTCCCTATCGAGAAAGGGGCGATCAAGATCGTCTACGGATTCAATAAAGGGTACTATTTTACGTTTTTGAAAGCGTTTTGTGCGGCGGAAGGGATCAATATTACAGTTCCGTTTTATACGCTCGAAGAACATCATAAAAAAGCGATTCTCCACGGCAGTATTGATGAAGTGGAGTTTAAATGGCAAGATCATCCGATTAAGCGTATATGGCCAGGTATTGTCCGTATTGCCTATGATATTTTCAAAGACGAAAAAGATCTAGCCGATTATATGTCTGAAAAACCGTGTAATGTTTGTAATTCTCATCGTCTTAAACGTGAATCATTAGCGGTTCGTGTTGCGGATAAAGGGATCGGAGAGGTGATTACGATGCCGCTAAAAGATTCGTATGCATGGTTTAGCGACCCTCAAACATTTGCGGGATTAAGTGATCAAAGTGCGATGATTGCCGCGTCTATTTTGAATGAAATTCGTGAACGTCTTTTCTTCCTCTTTGATGTGGGATTGGGATACCTTTCATTAAGTCGTGATGCCCGTACCATTAGTGGCGGTGAAGCGCAACGTATCCGTATCGCCTCACAAATCGGGAGCGGTTTGACGGGGGTGATGTATGTTCTCGATGAGCCGAGTATCGGATTGCATGAGCGCGATACCCTCAAACTAATCCGAACTCTCCGTTCTCTCCAAGAGAAAGGGAATACCGTTATCGTCGTTGAACACGACAAAGAGACGATTGAAAATGCTGATTACATTGTCGATATCGGTCCGGGAGCGGGAAAATTCGGAGGGAATGTTGTTTTTGCAGGAACATTAGAGGAGATGAAAAAATCAGATACCCTCACCGCGCAGTATCTCTCAGGGCGGAAAAAAATAGAGTATTTTTATCGTCGTGAACAAAAAGAGTGGATGTCGATTAAAAATGTAACATTGAATAATATTACCAATTTGAGTGTTGATATTCCATTGCACAATTTTGTCTGCGTAACCGGAGTGAGCGGAAGCGGAAAAAGTTCGTTGATTTTGCAAACCTTACTCCCCGTTACCCGTGAAATTCTCAATCATGCCCGTAAAATTAATCGTGTAGCAGGGGTAGAAGTTGAAGGGTTAGAAAAACTCGATAAAGTGATCTATCTCGATCAAAGCCCTATCGGACGGACACCGCGTTCCAACCCTGCCACCTATACAGGGGTGATGGATGAGATTCGTAATTTGTTTACCAAAACCAAAGAGGCACAGATTCGCGGATATACCGCATCACGTTTTAGTTTCAACGTCAAGGGTGGACGATGTGAGAAGTGTCAAGGTGAGGGTGAAATCAAGATTGAGATGCACTTTTTGCCCGATATTATGGTGAAATGTGATGCGTGTCATGGAAGTCGTTATAACCTCCAAACATTACAAGTGGAGTACAAAGGGAAAAATATCTCTGATGTGCTCAACATGTCGGTCGGTGAAGCATTGGAATTTTTCGCCCCGATTCCGAAAATCAAGGCAATTTTACAAACCCTCAGTGATGTGGGACTCGATTACATCACCTTGGGACAAAATGCAGTTACCCTCTCAGGTGGGGAAGCACAACGTATCAAACTTGCTAAAGAGCTCAGTCGCCGTGATACGGGAAGTACCCTCTATATCCTCGATGAGCCGACAACGGGATTGCATTTTGATGATGTCAACCGTCTGACCAAAGTGCTCCATAATTTCGTCGAGCTTGGGAATTCGGTATTGGTTATCGAACATAATCTTGATATGATTAAAAATGCCGACTATATTATCGATATGGGTCCCGAAGGGGGAAGCGGTGGCGGATTGTTGGTTGCCATCGGAAATCCTGAGGTTGTAGCACGTGATTGGGAAAAAACCGGAAGTTTTACCGGAAAATATTTGGCAATTGAATTAGATAGGGTATAATAAGTTTAGTTTTACTGTAGGGAATATTTATGAAAAGTTCGATGATTGATAGTATTAAATCGCTTCCACCGCTTCCTAAAACGGTTATTGATATGCAACGGGTGTGTAATGACCCAAACTCGTCGATCCACGATTTGGTAAAAACGGTTGAACATGACCCAATGATTGTTGCTAACCTACTTAAAGCGGCTAATTCACCGCTCTATAGTCTTCGTCGAGAGATTACGAACGTTGCTCAAGCCGTATCGTTGTTCGGGATGAGTATGACCCGTTCTATCGGTGTTGGTAATTCGGTTCGTAAACTCCTCAATGTTGATATGGAACCGTATGGTATTAGTTCTGAACGATTTGCTGAAATTTCCTCGATGCAGGCAGTATTGGCACAAAAATGGTATATGCAAGTGGATCGTGCTAAAGCAGATAAACTTTTCCTTGCGGCATTTTTGCAAGAGACGGGAAAAATCGTTATCGCTAGCGATATTATCCAAGAAGATTTGACGACCAATTTCAAATCGGATATTGAAGTGGCTATTGATATCTCTATTGTAGAGCGTAATTATGTTGAAGCAACGACTGCGGAAGTGACAGCGGCTATCTTTACCCATTGGAATTTTGATCGTGAGTTTGTACAAATGATCGAACATACAGACGCTCCAGATAAAGCACCGGATGAGCTTAAAGAACTTTCAGCTGTTCTTAGTGTCATCAAAACCGTAATGCCTATTAACGACCCGTTATCAGAGAGAGCTGTGATTCAAGGGGTTAAAAAAGCCGAAGCAGCAGGGCTTAATACAACAGCTCTACAAAACGCTATCAATACCATTATCGAACATTTGTCTTAAGGTATGGCGCAAAAAACCGTTACGATCATAGATACGTTCGGATTTTTTTTCCGATCGTTTTATGCTCTCCCACCACTTAAAAATAAACAGGGTTTTCCTACCGGCCTTTTGACCGGATTCATAAATCTCATCGCCACTCTCCATAAAGAACACAGTAGTGATTACCTCATTTTTGCCCTCGATGCCAAAGGACCTAGTTTTCGATCAAAAATTGATCCGCAGTATAAAGCCAACCGTTCCCCTGCACCTGAAGAGTTAGTCCAACAGTTGCCCGTAGCGATTGAGTGGATTGATAAAATGGGATACAAATCACTGATGCAAAGTGGTTATGAAGCCGATGATATGATAGCATCCGTTGTCCATCATGCTAGAGCACAAGGGCATAAAGTACGTGTTGTTTCGCACGATAAAGACCTCTATCAACTTATCGAAGATGATGTGGTTGTATTGGTCGATGCCATCAGTAAAAAAGTGATGAATGAACGTCATTGTGATGAAAAATACGGTGTCCATCCCCGCCAGTTTATCGATTACCAATCCCTCATCGGGGATACCGCCGATAACGTCCCCGGTGTTAAAGGGATAGGGAAAGTAACGGCACAAAAGCTTCTGAGCCAATTTGGAACATTGGATGCAATCTATTTGAGATTAGATGAAGTAACTCCGCCACGAATCAAAGGGTTACTGGAAACCTATCGAGACGATGCCTTCCGTTCTCGTGAACTGGTACGTCTCAAAGATGATGTGTTCGAGACGCTCGATTTTTCAGAATATGCTATGCATTTTGACAATCCGTTCTTGCCTATTTATGACGATTTGGTTCACTATGAGATGAATGCGGTACTCCGTACACTCAAAGCCAAAGCGTTGTTTGAAGAGTCACAAAGTGACCGTCATTCTCGCGAAGGCGGGAATCCAGCTATCATTAAGATGGATCCCCGTGTCAAGCACGAGGATGACGAAGAGGTTCTTGTGCCCTTTGGGTATGACGGGGAAGGTTGCAGTGTACTGATTGATAATAATGAAGCACTGCACAATCTTATTCAAGCTATCCCTCACGATGCTATCGTTGCTTTTGATACCGAAACAACAGGACTCGATCCGAGCAAAGATCATTTAGTCGGTTTTAGCTTTAGCTATGATGGTAAAACGGGGTATTATGTTCCGATGATGCACAGTTATCTCGGAGTAGGGGATCAAGTCACCCATGAGGCGGCAAAGCAGGCGATACAAGCACTGTTTACACGTAAAGTTATAGGACATAATATCAAATTCGATCTCCATTTTGTAACCCGCTTTTTAGGGGTGGATCGTTTGGGTATTTATGCTGATACGATGGTGATGGCATGGCTCACCGATTCGGCACGTTCACTCTCGATGGATAACCTTTCACAAAATCTTTTACACCATGAGATGATCCATTTCAAAGACACAGTTAAAAAAGGGGAAAACTTCGCTTCGGTCGCGATAGAAGATGCGTGTAAATACGCAGGAGAAGATGCCTATATCACCTATCGCCTTTACGACGTACTTCGCGAGCAACTCTTGCTAAAAGGTGCTCAAGAGGCACTTGATGAAGCATTTAATGTCGAGTTTCCGTTTACTGTGACGTTACTAGGGATGGAGCGCGAGGGGATAGCTGTCGATACAGCGGTATTGGAGACCTTTAAAAAAGAGGTAGCCTTAGAAATCGCCACCCTAACCGAACAAATCCACACCGCATGCGGAACCGTGTTTAATCTCAACTCCCCCAAACAGCTCGGAGTAATATTATTTGAAACACTAAAACTTCCTCACGGCAAGAAGACTAAAACGGGTTACAGTACCGACGAGCAGGTTTTAGATGGACTAAAAGATGAGCATTCCGTGATACCGATGTTGTTGCAGTACCGCGAATATCATAAGCTCTACTCCACCTACATCGAACCACTCATCGCTTTGGCTCAAAATGATCCGCAGTCGCGTATTTATACTTCGTTTGTCCAAACAGGAACGGCAACGGGACGACTTAGCTCCAAAAATCCAAATCTCCAAAATATCCCCGTCAAAACGGCGTTAGGGATGCGTATCCGAGAAGCGTTCGTTGCCCCTGCTGGGAAAAAACTGATCGGGATCGATTACTCCCAAATCGAGCTTCGTCTCCTTGCCCATTTCAGTCAAGACAGTGTGTTGGTCAATGCCTTTAATGAATCACACGACATCCACATGCAAACGGCGATAGCGTTGTTCGGTGCTGAGGATGCACCTCGTAAGCGTAACATCGCCAAAACGGTTAACTTCGGTCTACTCTACGGCATGGGGCAAAAAAAACTCTCCGATACTCTGGGGATTACGACCAAAGAGGCAAAAGAGATAATCGAACGCTATTTCGAGACGTTTCCGAGTGTCAAAGGATATTTTAGCGGCATCGTAGAGCAAGCCAAAGAGATGGGATACGTCGAGACGTTGCTTCATCGCCGCCGATATTTTGATTTCGCCTCCGCCACACCGATGCTCAAAGCCGCCTACGAGCGCGAATCAGTCAACACCGTATTCCAAGGCTCCGCGAGTGATCTCATTAAACTCTCGATGAACAAAATTGATACGATGATCCGCGCTGAGGGGTTACGCGCCCGAATGCTGTTACAAATCCACGATGAACTGATTTTTGAAGTCGATGAGGATATGGCAGAAGTGTATGCAAGCCGTTTTGTTGAGGTTATGGAGAATATTTTAGAACTGCGTGTTCCGTTGAAAACGTCGATGCATATCGGGAATCACTGGGGTGAGTTGAAGTAATAATTCATGAAATATTTACTAATAGCTCTTTTCTTCTATATGCCCATTCAACTTGGGTACATGATGATCACCGAAGCATATCAAAACTTCGGAACCAAACTGGAAAAATTGCAACTGGCTATAAATCTATATCGCTATGCACTTGCCGTAGGCTGTTTGATTGCAGCTCTATTTTGGAAAGGAGCGGAGCCTCCTGTACTAGATATTAGTAAAGTTCAAGTATCTGAAGGATTTGCAGTTTGCAAAAATACTTCAGGAAGAGGTATTTACGGGACATATACAATGGATGGTATCAAATATGTGCGAGCATTTGGTTATGTTTTTGGTACTGGTTCAGGCGGAACTTCATGTGACACGTCGATTAATGGGCATCGAACAAAAATTGTTTGGTTACCAATCTATAACAATACAGAGAGATTAATTCTTGAAGTAAGAAATATGGAGACAAATAGAATATACGGTTTGAGAATGGAAAATCAATATGAACGTCATAAGGAATCTATAAAAATGAAAATATGGTTTTATTTTTCAAAAATAGCCCTTTTTCTCCTCGCTATTCAGTTCGGATTTTGGGAAAAAGCAAACAAATTTCATAAATTGTTCAAAGTAAAACCAAAAAAATCAAATTTATAAGATAATTTTTATAGCTGGATTTCCATTTGCGCGGGAATGATGGATTGACTTTATTATCGTATTGCGATAATATATCCATATGATAAAATCGTTTAAATGCAAAGAGACGGAAAAACTGTTTTGGGAAAAGCCCAGTAAAAAGTTCCCTGCCAATCTCGCGATGCGTGCCAAGATCAAACTCGATATGCTCGATGCTGCACAAGAAAAACAAGATTTACGTATCCCTCCCGCCAACCATCTCGAAGAGTTAAAAGGCAATTTGGCGGGATATATGAGTATCCGTATCAATAACCAGTTTCGCGTCGTGTTCCGCTTTGACGGTAAAGATGCGTATGATGTTCACATTATCGACTACCATTAAAGGAGACATTATGAAAGAGATCCGACCATCCACCCATCCTGGGATCATCCTCAAACTCGAATTTGCTGAACCGCTTAACCTAACGCAAGCACGTATGGCGGAAGACCTCGGAGTTGGGATTAAGACACTCAGTGAGCTTTATAACCAAAAACGGGGCATCAGTGCGGTAATGGCACTCAAACTCTCCGAATATTTCGGAACGACTCCACAGTTTTGGATGACGTTGCAAGATAATTTTGATTTGTATCAAGCTTATAAGCAAGAAAAAACATCGATTCAAAAGATTAAAAAACTGCAAGTGGCGTAAAAAAGAATTAGCAATCACTGGTGTGAGTTAAAATAATTTTGTAGTATAATGTATCTACAAAACTCTATAGGAGTAGACAATGAAAAAAGCGATCAATATTCGGATGGATGAATCGTTGTTAAGTGATTTGGATCAATATGCTCAGGAATTGGATCGTTCTCGTACGTATTTGATTGAAAAAGCGGTGAGTGCCTATTTTGATACTCTTGATGAAATTATTAGTGATAAGCGCATCGATGACATTAAAAGTGGAAAAAGTGAAGTTATACCGCTTGATGAAGTTTTGAGACGAGCAGGGATTAATGTTTAAAGTCGTTTTTGACAAAGATGCCGAAAAAGAATTTTTGAAGTTAAACAAAACACTCAAAGAGCAAATCGCAAAAAAACTGCTTGATTTACAAAATGGTGTATTTACAAATGATAAACCTCTCAAGGGGAACCATAAAGGAAAATTTCGGAAACGTGCAGGGGATTATCGGATAGTATATTTACGAGAAAATGATATTTTGCTTATTACTCTTATCCGAATTGCTCATCGAAAAGAAGTTTATTAAAGAAGGTGATCATGCGACAATTTAACGAAGAACTAATCCAATTTATCGATGCCTCGGTGACACCGTTTCATGCGGTTGGTGAAATGGAAAAGAATCTCCTCTCATCTGGATTTACAAAACTCGATGAGTCTCGTGTGTGGGAATTACAGGAGGGAAAAAACTATTTTGTAACACGAAATGACTCCTCTCTCATCGCCTTTAGCTATCCGCCATCACCGCAAAAAGGGTATACCATCGTGGGAGCACATACCGACTCTCCGAATCTCCGTGTCAAACCTAATCCTCTTAGTAGCAGTGCAGGGGTGTTGCAGTTACGTGTTGAGCCGTATGGGGGATTACTGCTTAATCCGTGGTTTGATCGTGATCTCAGCCTCGCAGGGCGTATCGTTTACCTAGATAGCACAAATGAGCGATGTGAGAAGCTTATCAATATCAAACGCCCTATCGGTGTTATCTCCTCATTGGCGATACATTTGGATCGTGAGGCGAACTTATCACACTCTATCAATGCCCAAACCGATATTGTCCCGATTATTGGATGTGGTGAACTCGATTTTGAATCGTGGATTTTGAATGAAGCAGGGGTAGATAATGGAAAACTTCTCGCCCACGAACTCAGTTTTTACGATACCCAAAAAGGTTCATTCATCGGGGTAAATCAGGAACTGATAGCCTCTGCACGGCTCGATAATCTCCTGAGCTGTTATGTGGGGTTAAAGGCGATAATGGCGTGTGAGACACCGATGCTTTTAGCGTGCATGGATCATGAAGAGGTGGGGAGTGATAGCCATGTCGGAGCAGGGGGGACGTTTTTAGAAGAGGTGTTACGTCGTATCTCTGGAGAGAATTTTTCGTTGCTTATGCGTCAATCTTTGATGGTATCGTGTGATAATGCTCATGCGCTTCACCCCAATTTTACCGCTAAACATGAGAGTGCTCATGCACCGCTTCTTAACCAAGGGGTTGCGATTAAAATCAACTCCAATCAGCGTTACGCAACGTCAGCACGAACAATGGGACGATTTGTCCAGTGCGCTCAGAGTATCGGCATCAAAACGCAAACCTTTGTCACCCGTAGCGATATGGGATGTGGCTCAACCATCGGTCCGATTACCTCTACACGCCTTGGGGTGGAGACAATCGATGTAGGGACGCCGCAACTCTCCATGCATTCGATACGTGAGATGTGTGGCACGGAGGATGCTTATGGATTAAGTCAAATACTAATCCATATCGGAGAGTTTTAATGAGTGAAACCATCTCCCCCGAAGAGCTAAAAACCCTAATCGACCAGACCTATAAGGTAGAAGAGGAGTATGTGGCTCTTCGTCACTCGTATGAGCATCTCCAATCGACGATAGAGCAGGTTATTGAGTTTTTGCCCAATGCGATTTGGATTGTGGAGGAAGATGGGACGATTTTTTTACAAAACTCACAAGCTAAAGTGCTGGATGAGCTGTTTGGAATTTTACAATGGGATGTTGAAGATTATGAGGTGAATTTTTATGAGAGGTCGTACCTCATTAAATCCGCTCATCATAACGAAAAATATCTCCTCAGCGCAACCGATATCACCGAGCAAAAACGGAAAGAGAATCTCGCAACGATGGGACAGATGGCAGCTCATTTATCCCATGAGATACGCAACCCTATCGGCTCTATCGCACTTCTTACTTCAACACTTATCAAGCGGGTTATCCCTGAGAATAAACCTATTGTGGTAGAGATCCAAAAATCACTTTATCGTATCGAAAGAATCATCAAAGCGACTTTGATGTTTTCCAAAGGTATTCAGGCCCATAAATCCACGCTTCGTTGGGAATATATCCTCTCTGAACTTCACAATGCTATAGGGTATTATAGCTATGGCAAACAGATTGAGTTTAGTTTTCCTGAACACGATTTTGAACTCAGCGGTGATTTTGATCTGTTGGTGATGCTCTTTTCCAATTTTATTTTTAATGCTATCGATGCGATTGAGCTCGATGATGAGGAAGGGGGAGCTATTCGCTTGACTCATTTAATGGTTGATGGAAAACATCAGTTTACAATTATTGATTCCGGTATCCCTATCGTCAATAAAAAATGGCTTTTTGAAGCATTTAAAAGCACTAAAGAGCGTGGTAATGGGCTAGGACTTGTTCTTTCCCAAGAGATTGCTAAAGCCCATGGGGGAGAGATATCACTCTATGAAGGTGAGAATAAAGGGTTTGTAATTACACTTTCCTAAAGAGGTTGTGGTTCACTGAGATAGTAGCCTTGTAGATAATCGATACCAAGCTCTTTGCACTCATCGTAAATATCTTTGGAATGGACAAACTCAGCAATTGTTTTGATATTTAAACGATGGGCAAATTCGACGATGGTTCGGACGATATCTTGTGCACTGGAATCGGTATCGAGGTTTTTGATTAGTGATGCATCAATTTTAATATAATCAACATGTAACCGCAAAATATGGGCAAAATTTGAATATCCTGTTCCAAAATCATCAATAGCAATCCGGCAACCGAATTTTTTCACCTGTTCTATAAAGGTAGAAATTTCGACATGATTTTCAATCCCTTCATTCTCTAAAATCTCAAAAATAAGACGATCTCCGGCATTAGATTCACGCAGATGTTTATAGAGAAGTTCTTGAATATCGGTATCTAAAATATCGGTAATGGAGATATTGATTGAGTAGTGATGTGGCGTTGTTCGTAGTTGTTCAAAAATAGTGTTAATAACAAAACGGGTAATATGGGGATAAAGCCTTGTTTTCTTAGCAATATCCAAAAACAAATAAGGGGAGACAACGGAGCTGTCGGTATCGATAATTCGGATAAGTGCTTCATACTCATGGATTTCTTTGGTGAGTGGATGATGTATTCCTTGAAAATAGAGCGATAAACGTTGATGATTGATAGACTCTTTGAGTTTTTTAGACCACAAAATATTATTAAGATACTCCTCTTTGATACGAAGTGATTCATTGTATTTTAGAAGTGCCATTCCTTGTTTTTTGGCTGTTTTTAAAGCCATATCCGCGCGTCCCATTAAGTCTAAATCACTACTCCCATAATCAACTCCTATACTGACGGTTGCAAAAATAGTAATATCGTCAATTTCATAGTTGGTTTCGTTAAGAATATGGAGGATATTTTTAGTCATTGTATCAAATCGCACACTCTCCATCTTCCCTGCTAATGCAAGGGCATACTCATCAGAGGGCATTTTGTAAAGTGATAATGTATACGTTTGCGCTATATCTTGGAGAGATATTCCGATAGCTTGCAACAGTTTATCTCCGATTTCATGACCATAAAAATCATTAATCTCTTTAAAATTATCGATATTAATGAGGATAATACCTACATATTTTTTATGACCGATATTGTGAATCAGTGCTTTGCGATTGGGAAGTTGTGTTAGGGCTTCGGTATAGAGTTGGTGTTTTAGTTGGTTGTTGAGATAATCCGATTTGCGCTTAATACGTAGAATAAGTGATTTAAATCCGATATGGAGGATAAGTGCTAAAAGTAAAAGAAGTATGGAGCTAATCATCAATAACTTGTTAATCTCATGTTTATAAACAAGCTCATCTTGGGTGATATCAAGGGCGCAAATCATTTTAGCGAGAGGTTTGTTGGCATAGGTGCGCAACTCACGTGATGCAATAATATAGGTATTATCGTTAATAGTATAACTTGTGGAGTAGTTGAAGGGATAGTTATCGGGTAAATGTTCAAATAGTGGGTCATTAAAAGAGATGAGGGAATACTTTCCGTAGTGTTTAAGCTTGTTAGTAGAAGGGAGAACTTTTTGAAGTGCATCGGTATTAAAGGCTAATGCCGATTTAATACTGGAATAGGCATTGAGTCGTTGCTGAATATGGTTAATATTTGCAGCAACTTGAACTATGCCAAGAAAACGGTTGTCTTTAAAAATAGGCAAAATACTGACAACAGAGATATTATACTGTGTTACATCCAAAGAGGTAATGGGTTGGCGTGATTGAATTGCTTGAGCAATAATAGGGCGCTTTTTACTCATATTATCGCCAAATTTTTTCGGATCTTGCATCCTGAGGAAATGGAGTCCGTCTGCTTTGATGAATCCGGTTAAATCAGCTTCACCTCGAGAGTGAGCTTCGTTAAAATAGGGTAAGGATAATGCGTATAATGCATCTCGATCACCCGCTTCAAATGCGTCAACGATTCGGTGATCGGAGAGTATTTTACAGCCATAATGGTTAAGCCCTTTTTCGGTATCGAGCATGGAGAGTTCAAAGGTATTTTTTAAAAGTTGACGGTGTGCGGATGTTTTTTCATCTAAAACACGTTTTTTATCTTGAATAATAGAGTAAACAAAAAAACCGATTAGGAGGAGGACAATACCCATTGCAAGTAATGTTGCCCGTATCTGAATTTTATGCAAAAGTGACCTTAGGATACAAATATTAATGGTAATTATTGTATCGTAAAAATATCACATTTTTGTACAAATTATAAAAAACAATTACTCTTGGAAAAGGATTGAACCTAAGCGAATCATCGTTGAACCACACTCGATGGCGAGTTCAAAGTCACTACTCATCCCCATGGAACAAATTGATCCTTGAGGGAGTTTTTCATGGAGAGTGTGGGTGATTTCAAAACTTTTTCGGATAATTTTGGAATCCTCACTATGGGCACCGATACTCATGATACCTTGTAATCTTAAGTTCGGACAACTCTCATGAATGTGGGTATAAGCTTCTAAAAACTCTTCGGGTGCAAATCCCGATTTTGATGTTTCATACGCAGAATTTACTTGAACCAATGCACGGAGTGTTTTTCCATCACGCACTAAACGTTCATTAAGTGCATGCGCAAGGTCGAGTGAATCGATGGAGTGAATCATATGTGGATTGAGGGCTAAGAGGTGATTGATTTTATTTTTTTGTAAATTCCCAATAAAGTGCCATTCTAAGGGGAGATCATCAAGTTGTTCTACCTTGGTTGCAAAATCTTGTACTTTATTCTCACCGAATGCTCTCTGACCGATGGCATAAAGGTCACGGATAGAGTCTTGTTCGACGTATTTACTGGCGGCAACGATTTTAACGATATGATGATTACTTACACGTAAGCGTGCTCTTTCTACCCGCTCTATAATGGCATCAAAGTGACGTTTTTGCTCTAAAGTATTCATTGCATTAACCTCGTAATATCGTTATAAAGTCCTAAAAACATCAAGCCAAGAAGAAGAACCCACCCTCCGATAGTGAGCTGAGTAATTACCGCTTCACTAGGTGCTTTACGGCGAATTATCTCATAGAGATTAAACATAATATGTCCCCCATCGAGGGCAGGGATAGGGAGGAGGTTGAGGACACCGAGGTTAACTGAGATAAGTGCGGTAAAGAAAAAGAGGGATATCCATCCATATGCCGTTGCATCCGCAGTCACTTGGACGATACTCACTACACCGCCAACCTCTTTAGCGGGAACAACACCGGTGAGAAGTTTTTGAACACTTTGGAAAATCAAAAAGGAAGTTTCATAGGTTTGTTTTGTGGCATACTCTAATGTTTCACTAAAGCCAAGATTGAGTTTATGAGTAATCCCTGATGGAGCGATACCGACCATCCGTTTTTGAACTTTTTCCTTAAAAATATTGGTAGCTTCACTGATCTGAGGGGTGAGGGTAATAAAGAGTTTGGTTTCATTACGCTCGACACCGAGTGTTAAAGAGCCTTCAGATGATTTTATAGTATCGGATATCTCATCCCATGTCGTAATGGTTTTACCATTGATTGAGAGAATTTTATCTTTTGCTATCAGCCCTACTTGTTGAGCAGGAGAGTTGACGACTACTTTACCAACTATTGGAGAGAGAGCTTGTGGTCCTCCCAGTGCTATAGCGTAAAAAAGGACCCATGCGGTTAAAAAATTAGCCAAAGGACCGGCAAGGAGAATGATGATACGTTGCCATGGTTTTTTAGTCGTATAGCTATCATTATCGTAGCTAATGGCGGTAGGATCAGAATCATCTTGTCCTTTCATCTTGACATATCCACCGAGTGGAATAGCAGATATTTGCCATTGGGTATTGAGCCATCGAAAAGAAAAAAGCTTTTTCCCAAATCCGATACTGAATACTTCGACGTATACACCGAAAAATTTCGCTGCGCTATAGTGACCTAGTTCGTGTAAAAAAATAAGTAAAGAGAGGACGAGAAAAGCGACAATCCACGACATCTTACATTTTCCCTTTATAGGCTTTACTAAACCCAACTACATATTCAACACCCGAATAGACGGTTAGGGCAACAGCTATCCATAATAGTGTGCTTCCACCAGTCCAATGCATTAGTAAAAATCCGATAGCAATCATCTGTGCTACAGTTTTTACCTTTCCTGCCATGGAGGCACTAACATCAATCCCCTCCGAGAGGGAGAGGGTGCGAAGACCTGTGATAAACAGTTCTCGAACGATAATGATATAAATTGCCCATGCTGAGGCAACACCACTCATCATTAAACCTAAAAACGCGGCGAGAGTGAGCATTTTATCGGCGAGTGGATCGAGGATTTGTCCGACGATAGTGATTTGATCGAGTTCACGAGCAACGTAACCATCGAAAAAATCGGTTGTACTGGCGATTACAAAGAGCAATGTGGCGATGTAATAGGTCCAACTGACATGCCATCCCATATCGGTGAATACTTGAGGATTTAGGATGATCCAAAACATTATTGGAGCGATGAAGAGACGGATTAAAGCTAAAATATTGGGAATATTGAACAAAAATAACCTTTACTAAATTACGATTTATTGTATTTGCGTGATTATAGCTAAAATGTATTATGGCTTAGGTATAGAGTTAATAATTGGACTATTTACTTAAATAAATTCAAAACAATAATCTATCCGATACAATGAAGTCATATCTTAGTCCAACAAAGAATTAAACTATGAATAATGAAACAAAAATCAAGGGCATGGGATCGATTCTACATGCGCATGGAGTTACTTTCCGTGTGTGGGCACCCCATGCACATCACGTATCCGTTATAGGATCATTTAACGAATGGGATGCAACTAAACACCCAATGCATTCTGAAGAAAATGGGTATTGGTATACCAATGTAGCTGAGGCTCATGCGGATGATCAGTATCTGTTTCTCCTCTCTACGCCAGAGGGTGAGTTTAAACGTATCGATCCGTATGCCCGTGAAGTAACAAGCTCAATCGGAAACAGTATTGTTCACGATACCCATTTTGAGTGGCAAGAGGACGATTTTACACTTGCCCCGTGGAATGAACTTGTCATCTATGAACTGCATGTGGGGACGTTCAATGATCAAGAGGAAGTTAGTCATAAAGGTGAATTTTCATCGGTATCTGCCCGTTTGGGACATTTGAAAAAGCTTGGTATTAATGCGATTCAGATTATGCCGATAGGGGAATTTGCTGGTGAGCGATCGTGGGGATATAACCCTTCCCATATTTTTTCGGTAGATGGTGAATACGGAGGACCATTAGCGTTTAAACAGTTTATTAAGAGCGCTCATCTAGCGGGTATTGCGGTGATACTGGATGTTGTTTATAATCACCTTGGCCCCAGTGACCTTAATTTATGGCAGTTTGACGGTTGGAGTGAAAATGGTCGTGGCGGTATCTATTTTTATAATGATGATAGAGCCATTACCCCATGGGGAGATACTAGACCCGATTACGGACAGGGAGAAGTTCGTCAATATCTTATGGACAATGTTATGATGTGGTTCGAGGAGTATCATATCGATGGTATCCGTTTAGACTGCACCCAGTTTATTCGTATGGTCAATGATTCTGACAAGAGAGATATTCCTGAGGGGCGGAGTCTGCTCCAGTGGATTAATAGCCAAATTGCACAAAAATTTCCCGGTCGTATCACAATCGCCGAGGATCTTCAAAACAATAAATGGGTGACTAAAGAAGTGGGTGCCGGCGGTGCCGGATTCGCCTCTCAGTGGGATGCTATGTTCGTCCATCCCATACGTCAAGCGGTGGTCGCGCCTCAAGATGAGCAACGATCACTCGATTCTATCCGTGATGCTATCTTGTACCGTTACAATGATGATGCCTTTGATCGGGTTATCTACAGTGAATCGCACGATGAAGTCGCAAACGGTCATGCCCGTGTACCCCAAGAGATTAACCCAAACGACCCAAAAGGGTGGTACGCTCAGAAACGTTCAACATTGGCCGCCGCAATGGTTTTTACCTCTCCCGGCATCCCTATGCTTTTTCAAGGTCAAGAATTCCTAGAGGGGGGATGGTTTCGCGATACGGTTAGCGTTGATTGGGATCAATGTGCTGAGTTTCACGGTATCGTTCGATTGTATCGAGATCTTATTCGGTTACGTTCCAACCATGATGGCTTTACGCGTGGTTTGTGTGGACAGTTTACTCAGGTCTATCACATGAATAATGAACACAAAGTGATTGCTTTTCATCGTTGGGATAAGGGGGGTATTGCGGACGATGTTGTTATTGTTGCTAACTTCTCGCATGAGGCACAAGAAGACTACGTTATCGGATTTCCCTCTGAAGGAGCTTGGAAACTCCGTTTCAACAGTGACTGGGAAGGGTACAATGATGATTTCGGTAATTTTCTGAGTACCGATATTCTCACCGACCGAGGAGAGTGTGATGGACTCCCCTATTATGCTTCGGTGTCTATCGGTGCTTACAGTGTAGTGATTTTTTCGCAATAAGGGTTTTACTTAAGAGAGCTGGGAAAAAAGGATGTGAATTCCGTGCCAATCACGGAATGAGGAAAATTATTTAAACGTTGTTCCGCCATCGACGATGATAGTTTGTCCGGTAATCCAACTCGCTTCTTCGGTACAGAGGAAATAGACGGCTCCTGCGATGTCGTTCGGGCTTCCCATACGGTTCATCGCGGAGCGTTTGATAGTTTCGGCTTTGACCTCTTCGTAGTTGGTGAATGCTTTAAGCGCATCGGTATCGATAGGACCACCTGAGACGGCATTAACACGGATATTCATTTCTCCGAGTTCTACTGCCGCGTAACGGCTCATCGCTTCGACGGCTGCTTTGTTGGTTCCGTGACCTGCGTAGTTTTCGATGTAGATGAGATTACCGGTACTTGACATCGTAACGACGGCACCACCACCCACTTTTTCCATCCGTTTTGCCGCTTCTTGGGTTCCGACGACGAAAGCGTTGACGGTAGCGGTGTAGATGTTGTTAAGACCGCGTGGTTTGAGACGCATAAATTTACCGTATCCGCCGACAACAGGACGACCGTAAATCATCGCGTTACTAACAAAAAAATCGATACGATCGAAATCGGCATCGATGGCTTCAAAGAGGGGTTTGAATTCATCAGGTTCTAAGATATTGAGAGGATAAGCGCGGGCTTTGATTCCGTATTCGCTTTCCCATTTTTGTGCCAAAATATTAGCGGTTTCGGCATTTGAATTATAGGTAAATGCGATATTGACGCCATTTTTCGCAAATTTCTCTGCGATAGCTTCACCGATCCCTTTGGTTGCTCCGGTGATTACGAGGGTTTTACCTTTCATGGTGTTTGTCATTCTTTATGCTCCTACAATAGTGTAATTTTTTAGTACTGTTTCGAGTTTTTTAAGATTATCCGTGCTTGGTGCAACAAGTGGCAATCGGTATTCGAGGGTATCGAGTAGTCCTGCGATATACATTGCCGCTTTGATCATAACCGGATTAGACTCTAAAAAGAGGGCTTTATTGATCGGGAAAAGGAAATCATTAATCTCTTTTGCACCGTTCATATCACCATCCAATGCTTTGGCAACAAGTGAACTTTTGAAATCAGGGAGTAGGTTCGAGGTGACCGAAGTAATACCTGCTCCGCCACATGCGAGGATAGCGTAATCGATAGCATCATCGCCGCATAACACTTTGAGTTCAGGGCGATGAGAGAGGAGCTCGATGGTGCGCTCGATACTCCCTGTTGCCTCTTTGATTCCATAGATATTAGGAAGATCATCAAAAAGTCGGATAACGGTGTCGGCACTGATATCGACCATTGTACGCCCCGGAACGTTATAGAGCATGAACGGTAACTCAGGAACGGACTCAGCGATGGCTTTATAGTGTTGATAAAGTCCCTCTTGGGATGGTTTGTTGTAATACGGAGCGACGGAAAAGATTGCATCGACGCCACATTTTTGTGCTGTTAATGCCGCTTCGATTGCTTCAGCGGTAGAGTTGCTCCCTGCACCTGCGAGGACTTTGGTAGAGGTTCCTTTACAAACGGCTACGGCAATCTCCATACAGATACGATCTTCTTCGTAGGTGAGGGTTGCACTCTCTCCTGTGGTTCCGACAGGACATACGGCGTTGATACCGTTGTTAATCTGTCGTTGAATAAGCTCAGCGTATTTTTGCTCATCGAGTTTCCCGTTTTTAAACGGTGTAATAAGGGCGGTAGTAGAGCCAGTGACTAGATTCATTTTTTTCCTTTGCGTAGGATAATAGTAGTTGACTTTTCGCTAACGAAATAGTGTTTGGCAAGGCGTTGAAGCTCTTTTGCATTGAGATTGTTAATCTCCTCTTCATACCGTTCTAACGGAGCTAAATCACCGCGTGAAAGGTATCCGCCGAAGAGTTCAGCCACTGAGGTAGAGCTCTCTAGGGAGTAGATGAAGTCTGATTTTGTACTGATTTTTATTTTTTCGAGTTCACTGGTTTTGACCTCTTTATCTTGGAGCTTTTTAATCTCTTTCCATAGCTCTTTTTCGATTTGTTCTGCTGTAACACCTTTATTGGCAATCGCTAAAAATAAAAATATTCCCGGATCGATGGTCTCCATATTGTAAGCATGGATTTGATTGACAAGTCGTTTTTCATCGACAAGGGTGCGGTAAAGGCGGGAACTTTTGCCGGAACTAAGCAATTCACTCAGTGCAGAGAGTTTCGGCTGATCGGCGTGTTGAAAGTTCGGGATAGGAAAAGAGAGGGCTATCATCTCTACTTCACTCTCTTTGTGTATCTCAACCCGTCGTGCACCGTCTTGTTCAGGTTCGATGGTTTTGACGGTAGGGATATCGACGGTGTTAGCAATCGAGCCAAAATGCTTTTGTGCCTCTTCAAAGACTTTATCAGCTTTAATATCGCCGGTGACAACGAGAATCGCATTGCGCGGTTGATAGTAAGTAGCGTGAAATTTTTGAATATCTTCGAGTTTCCATGTTTGGATATCGTTCATAAATCCAATCGGCGTCCAATGGTAAGGGTGGTAGATATAGGCACTGTTGAAGAGACGAAAATAGAGGTAGCCCATCGGATTGTTGTCGGTTCTCCAACGACGCTCTTCGGCAACGACGTTACGTTCTGGTTGGAATTCTTCATCTTTGAGGTTGAGATTTTGCATGAGTTCCGCAAAAAGTGAGAGCGATTTGCCCATGTTTTCACTGCTCGATTTGATGTAGTAGTGGGTGTGGTCAAATCCGGTCGAGGCGTTGTTCATTCCGCCGATGCTTTTGACCTCTTCATCAAACTCACCCGCTTTGAGATTTTTAGTCGATTTGAAGTTCATATGCTCCAACATGTGGGCGATTCCACTTTTCCCCATCACTTCGTTACGGCTTCCCACTTTATAAAAAATATCGGTAGAGATGACGTTGGAGTTATTGTCCATGGGAATAGCAACGACTTGTAAGCCGTTATCCAAAGTTTTTGTTTCATAGTGAGGCAAAGATGAGGCCATAAGGGTTCCTACTGTAAAAAATAACGCACTGAGTCTTTTCATACTCGATCAGCGCCTATAGCTTCGGTGATAGAGGTGAATCCATCACGCTCTAAAAGATCGATGAGACCGTGATTAATCTCTTCGATTACTTCAGGACCTTTGTAGATTAATGAGGTGTAAAGTTGAACTAATGATGCACCCGCACGGATACGGCGATAGGCCTCTTCCGGTGATGCAATACCGCCGACACTGATGAGGGTTGTTTTGCCATAGAGTTCACGAGCAATTGCATCGAAGATATAAAAACTTCGTTCGCGTAATACTTCACCGCTTAATCCACCGATATCTTCAGGTTCAGATACGAGAGAATAATCGATTGTAGTGTTGGTAGCAATAATCCCATCCGCTCCGCACGCTACGGCGTGGCTACAGAGTGCAACCGCTTGATCTTCAGACATATCGGGGGCAATTTTGAGCAAAATAGGTTTATCGGTAAGGGCTTTCGCGGCGGTAAAAAGATCATGGATAAATGTCTCATTTTGAAGATCACGAAGCCCCGGAGTGTTGGGAGAGGAGATATTGATAACCATGTAATCAGCATACGGGTGAAGTGCTTTGATGAGGGTCGTGTAATCTTTAATCGCATTCTCTTCGGTTGTTGTTTTGTTTTTGCCGATATTGACACCGATAGGGGTGCTGAATGGGTAAATGTTTTTAAGGCGGTGATTGATACGAAATAAGCCATCATTGTTGAATCCCATCGCGTTTTGGATAGACTCCTCTTCGATGTGTCTCCAAAGGCGTGGGCGGGGATTTCCCTCTTGAGGTTTTGGGGTGAGAGTTCCGATTTCGGTAAATCCGAATCCCATTGCGAGCGTCCCCTCTATCATAGTGGCATTTTTATCAAAACCTGCCGCAAGTCCTACGGGATTAAGAAAGGTACGTCCAAAAAGCTCTTGTTTGAGAATCGGATGGGTTACGAAATTTTTTGCAATCATGCCGTTGAACAAGGGAGGGCAATAATTAGCAGCACGGAGACCAAGACCGACCAGTGTATGAGCCGATTCGGGTTGTAGTTTAAAAAACCAAGGTTTTAGAGATTCGTAATCAAACATGCCATTCGCCTCACAAGAGTTAAAATTGACGCGATTATACTCAAAAAAGGTTGAATGGTTTGTTAATCAACCCTTTAATGGGAGTGTTTCAATATGTTCAGTTATTTGTAATGCGATAGATTTTGGTGTAGAATCGTTAAGTATCAAAGATAAGTCGTTTTTCCCGAGTGTTCCGTAGAGTGTTGGTGCAGTGGCTTTAAACAGGGCGATTGTAGGGACTCCTGAAGCACTGGCAAGATGCATGGGACCTGTATCCCCGCATACAAACGCATCCATTTGAGAGAGTATAGCACCCAAAAACCGCAAGTTCGATTCGAGCAAAGAGTAAAGCTCATTGGAAAGTTTTTCGGTTACATCGGGTGAGAGAATATCGATAAACACGAAATCAGGATTGCGCTGTTTCATGTACATATACCATTCATTCCACCACTCATTAGAGATTTTTTTCTCATATCGAGCATCGCGAAATATCCCTATGATCTTTCGTTTACTCCCCCAAACATATCCCTGTTCCACAAGACGTTTTTTCAGTTCCTCGAGTGCTTCAGACTCTTCGTGTTCATTAATAGCAATATCCATTTTTTGCGGAAAATCGGTAGCTTTGTTTCCAAAAGCTTCCATTAAAATGAGTGGTTTTAACGCTTCATGCACCGATCCGTTTGGTGCATTGACAACATGCGTTGAGGGTGACCAATCCCCCAAAGAATCAAAGCCAAGTTTGTATTTTCCTCGTGCTAAAAATGTTGCCCCACGATCGCTTGCCGATCCAGTATTCATATTGATTACAAGGTCATAATAGGGTTGACGAAGTTGAGCAATGTATCGAAAAAGGTGTAATGGGTTTTTGAGTAATTTTCGGGGAAAATCAAAAACATTGTGAACCGTCGAAAACCCTTTTAGTAATGGTGCAGGATAGCGTGCTCCGATTAATACATCCATAGAAGCTTCAGGGAATCGTTGCTCAAGTGCACGAAGAAGAGGAGTTGTAAAGAGGATATTTCCGATGCGATAATTGATACGGATAACTAAAATACGACGGATGTTTTCAGATGGAATGATGGTGTGTTGCGCACGTGTCGGAAACAGAAAACGCAACAGTGCATTAAATCCATTTTTGATTTTTTTTCGCATTTGTGAATGGAATGGTATTCCCATGCTCTCTCCTTAACTTTCACTCAGTGTTTGACTGAGACGTTGATACTCTTCAGAGGTATGTAAGAGTTGTTGATGACTCCCCTCAGCTAGAATATGGCCTGCTTTAAAGAGAAGAATCCGATTTGCATTTTGAACCGTGCTGAGACGATGAGCGATAAGGATGGTGATTTTATCTTTTGTGTATTCATTGAGAGTATTTTGTATTTTTCGTTCAGTCTCATTATCGAGTGCACTGGTTGCTTCATCCAAAATAAGCAGCGATGCATGTTTATAGATTGCTCTGGCTATAGCAATCCGTTGTCGCTGTCCACCTGAGAGATTTGCACCGAACTCTTGCATCACCGTGTAGATGCCATCCGGAAGAGATTGGGCAAATTCGAGTGCATCTGCCATAATCAATGCCTCTTTAACCCGTTCTTCATCGATAGCTTCACCGTACGCAACGTTCGCTGCCAAGGTGTCTTGAAAAATGTAAACCCTTTGAGAAACAAAAGCGATTTGGGAACGGAGTGAATGTTGCGTATACTCTTTGATATTGTGGTTGTTGATCGAGATGGTTCCCGAAATCGGATCGTAAAATCGGAGGAGAAGATTGACAAAAGAACTTTTCCCCCCTCCGCTTTGTCCGACAAGAGCAATCGTCTCTCCTGCATGAATATTTATACTGATGGCATTTAACGCCGTTTTGTCTTCAAATTTGAGTGTTACGTGATCGAATTGAATTTGTTTGATAGGATCATCGAGTTGAAGTCGACCATCTGTTATCGTGTTTTCCATATCAAAAATTTGAAATACCCGCTCACTCGCCGCTTGGGCATCTTGCACCCTTCCTAATATATTACTGACCCCTTTGAGTGGTTGGAATACTAGCCCTAATGCTGTTAAAAATGCGGTGAACTCTCCCACACTCATGGCGCCGTCATAGACTTGCTTACCCCCGATATAGATAACGGTAGCGAGACCGATTGCCGCGATAATCTCCATCATGGGTGAAATTAATTCACTGGTATAGGTTGATTTCATATTGATTTTAAAAAAATTGATGTTTTCATTTCGAAATTGTTCCAATTCGTAGTGCTCGGTAGCATTGGATTTAATGATTTCGGAGTTGTTAAAAACTTCAGTTAGACGGGTAACCATATCGGCATTTTTCTCTTGTGAACGATGAGCGAGCCGTTTGAGCCGTTTCGTGATTTGTAACAAAGGGATGATAACAGCAGGCATAACGATCAATGCCCAAAAAGCAAGGGTAGGATTGAGATAAATAACATATCCGATGAGTGTAATGACAGTGAGGCTTTCGCGAACTAATTCAGGCATCATGGAGGAGACGAAGTATTGAATTCGGTTAATATCGTTGGTGATTCGTGAGATGAGTTCACCGCTACGGTTAGTATAGAGAAATTGCATATCCAAATGAATCATTTTAGAGAGTAACTCTTCTCGAATTTTTGAAACAATATGGAGACCGATATAGGTATTGAAAACCGATTGAATATAGCGTCCGATTGCTTTAAAAAGATATATCCCTATTAAAAGCATTGGGATGATGTAGAGCATTTGGCTCTCTTTTTTGATAAACATATTATCCATCAACGGTTTCATGATGTGTGCAGTCGCTGCTGTTGCACTGACGGTTAAAATGATCCCAATCAAGACCATGAGAAATTGAAATTTATATTCTCGGATATAAGGCCAGAACCGTTTATAACTCTCTCTCACTCTCTACTCTCCCAAAATGTCCCCAATGGAGTATCCATAATCGAAATGCCAAGAGCAGTGAGTTCGTCTCGGAGGGCATCAGAAGCGGCGAAATCTTTAGCTTTTTTGGCTTCGGAGCGTTTCTCTACCAAATCATCGATTTTTTCTTTAGTTGCTTCATCCACTCCAAACTGGAAGTAGGTGAATGGGTTTTGAGCACCAAATCCTAACACCGTTTCAATGGTTGAGAGCGATGAGAGGAGTGTTTGACGGTATCCTTTATCTTTTGGATTCGCATCGAGGGCTTCATTGGCTTGTGTCACCAACTCATCGATGAGGGCATAGGCACGAGAGACATTGAGATCATCCCCTAACGCTTCAAGAAGATTCTTTTTAAATTCAGTATCGATAATTTCGGCGGTGAGTCCAAAGAGCCGTTTTTTGAGGCGATAGAGTTTATCGAGCCGTTTTTTAGAGGCGATTAAATCTTCTTCGTTAAAGTTAAAATCTCCACGATAGTGGGTGCTGAGGAGATAAAATCGGAGCACTTCGCCATCATAGCTTTTAAGGGCATCTTTGAGGAAAAAGCTGTTTCCTAAACTTTTGGACATCTTTTCGCCATCAATCGTGACAAAACCGTTGTGCATCCAGTATTTTGCCAACTCATGATTCGTCGCACAGCGAGTTTGTGCCGCTTCGTTTTCATGATGTGGGAAGAGCAGATCGGCACCTCCACCGTGGATATCGATAGCATACTCACCGACATGAGGGCTGACATAGTTCTCAATCATCGCCGAACACTCCAAATGCCACCCCGGACGACCGCGCCCAAAAGGGGAATCAAAAGCAACACCCTCATCGTGAACTGCTTTCCAGAGGGCAAAATCGGCTTCATTTTTTTTCTCAGAGACTTTTTCGACACGGCTCACATTCTCAGAACTTTGGCGGTTGCTGAGAGAGAGGTAGTTTGTATCACTGGCGGTGTCAAAATAGATATCACCGTTACTGATAGCATAGGCGTGTTTTTTGTTCAGTAACTTTTGAATCATTTCGCTCATCGCGTCAATCGATTCGGTCGCTTTGGGCTCCAAGGTTGGTTTAGTTACCCCGATGGCTTCCATGTCACGATGATACGCGGATGTATAACGTTCGGCAATATCGTTCGTACTAATCCCCAACTCGCGCGCTTTATTAATAATCTTATCGTCGATATCGGTGATATTACGGGCAAAGAGAACATCATACCCTTCCGCTTCCAGAACACGACGCAATAGATCGAACACCAACGCACTTTTGGCGTGTCCTAAATGGGCATCATCATAAACGGTAGGTCCACAGACATAAAGGGAGACTTTTCCCTCTTGAAGTGGGATAAATGGTAGTTTTGTTTTTTGTACGCTGTCGTAAATAGTCATAATATTCCAATCGTTTTATCGTATTAAGTGTATCAAAAAATTGTTTAGAGCATAGAATGTAACGGCAAATAGAGCTGAACCGATGACAAAATAGAGGCTAAAACGGGTTTTAAGAAGATCAAAAAAGATATTCCATCCCACTTCTCGTATGGTGAGAACCATTTGTACCGCACCACCGATACTCCCCGCTAGTGCTAATCCTGCGGCTCCGAGGGGTTTCATAAGAATGAGTGAACAGATGATATTGATGATGAGAGATGCAGCCGCAATTTTAGCCGCTTTGATATGTTTGTGCATAGCGTAGAGATAAAGGGAAAAGAGTTTAGCAAGTCCAAAAGGGACTAGTCCCACCATATACATCATCAATACATTCGCTGTATTATGGGTATCTTGGATCGTAAATGCACCCCGCTCAAACAAAAGCCAAATAATCGGTTCACTAAGGAGTGTTCCTCCGAGTACTGATAGAGCAAGAAGAGCACTTAAAAGCCAAAAAGCTTTGTGTAGGTTTTGAAAAGCAAGAGTGTGATTGTCATTATTAATCGCTTTTGCAATAGCAGGAAAGAGTGCCGTAGTAATCGCTAAAGCGATGATGGCAAAAGGGAGTTGAAAAATGCGGTTGGCATAAAAGAGATAGGAGACTGAACCTGCTGCTAAAAACGATGCAAGAGAGGTGTCGATAAATGAGGCGATTTGTGCTGTCGAATTTCCTAAAACTGAGGGGAAAAAGAGGGAACTAAATTTGGACTCTTCTGCTTTAACGTCTTTGGTTTTACGATATTTCCATCCCCCGATGAGGAGTTTCATAAGCCCTTTTTGACGCATAGTGTAGAGGTGAGTAATGACTTGGAACACTCCCCCAGCCAAAATAGAAAAACTTAAAGCGTAGACTATGATTTTTGGGTCACTGTGGGCAAAGAGTATCAACGCGGCAATCATAGCAATATTGAGCCAAACGGTTGAAAAAGCAGTTGTAAAAAAATGTTCTCTATGCTGTAGCAACGTCCCTAAAAAGGTGACGATAAAAATAAGATCCAAATACCAAAAATTGATAATAGTCAGCGGGGCAGTTTTCGCAATGAGATCGGCATTCCAGTCCCATGCCAAGATTTTAGTAAAAAAACCAGGGAAGAGGGTAACTAACAATGATAAAGCAATAATAAAGAGCATGAACCGGATAAAAATAGCAACGGCAAAGACACTTTTCTGTCGAGATGCTATGTATGAGGGCATAAAGCTTTGGGTAAACGAACCCTCCGCGAAGATACGGCGAAAGAGGTTTGGGAATTTGAACGCCATAAAAAAGACATCACTCCACACATTTGCACCCAATGCCGAAGTCATTAAAATATCCCGAGCAAGCCCAGTAATACGGGATGTTAAAATGCCAAACGAGTTGGAAAATATCGATTTAAACATAGTTTATATCAAGCCCTGAAATAGATTTGATGCAATTTTAGCTGATTAGGGATTAAAAGTAATCGGAGATTAATATATTGCTTCCATTCGCTTTGAACATGTCGAGTGGTTGAATATTCACTTAAACAGAATACTAAACCCGCTATAGAGAAAATACCCTGAAGCACCTAATAAGACTATCGTAAGTAGTAATTTTTTCCAATTCGTTTTCATCATTTTACTTGAAATGTAGCTTTAAAATAAATTTTACGCAATTTTAACCGATATGTCATTAAAATAGCCCTATAATACAATAACTATAAAACAATGAAGAAAGAGGAGGCAAAGTGGCAGAAGTTCAATTAAAGTCTAATGCCATACCCTCTATTGTTGTTCGAACTAGCAATGTCGCGAAAGAGTTGATGAGTGTTGCTGAAAATCATAAAGTATCGGTTAAATCACTCGATTTTCGATTATTAGATTCCCAAACGTTTACCCGTATCGTTACCAACGGCAATGATGATTGGATTGAATGTAGCCCTGAAGAGATCAACGATATCCATGTTGAAATGTATCTCAATCCACAATTTGAAATAAAACAGATTTATGAGATAGAGATTTTTTCGATTACAGAAACCCCTACATTAGATTCTTTAGATATATCAATTGCAGGGAATGGGACTCTGTGTAAAATCTATTTAACCATTAAAGTCGGTAGCACTGCCCATTTTAATGAAACGTTTGAAGCTGATTTTTACGAATTGATTAAAAAGAAAAAATTGCGTGCCAATTTGATGATAGGAATTTTTGAGTCAATTATGAAGTTTAATTTAGCTGATTTAATCGCAAAAATTCGAATTTATGGAGATTATACATTTGAAGATCAAGAACGGTTTTTGATCGGTGAAGCGTATGAACCGATTAGTACTATTGATGATAAATTGATTTTGCATTACGATAAAAAACATCAAGCTATGAGTGATGAGGGGAGAATAGATTATTCTAAACGCGGTTACATCGTGAGCGTGGTTGAAAATGATCTGTTGATTGAATATATCAAGCCGTTAAAAGGGACGATAGGGCGTAATGCGCGTGGTGAAGTGATGATACCTAAAGAGCCGATTGTTAAGTACGAACCTACCTTTACCGTCAGTGAAAAGATACGGCGTGATGAGTTAGAGAAATCGGTAGAATTTCGAGCAAAAGTGGGTGGATATGTAACGTTTGAAGGTGGTGTTTATGACATCAAAACGGAGATGGATGTCACGGAGATTAGTTTTCGCTCAACTGGTTCTATTGATACCGCATTGGATGCGGATGTCTCTATTAATGTCAAAGAGAAAGATGCCCTCAAAGATGCAATCGGTACAGGGATGTCTGTTACCGTCAATGTGATTAATATCGAGGGAAATGTAGGGGCGGAAGCGAAGGTAACAGCACACAAAGCAACTATAGAAGGGCAAGTTCACAGCAGTGCAACAGTCATAGCTGATGAGCTTTCAATTAATATCCACAAAGGAAAAGCGTTTGGGAAGGTGATTCACATTACCCGCTTGGAGCATGGTGAGGTAGAGGGTGAAAAAGTATATATTACTCAAGCTGTCGGTGGCAAAATACGGGCACAAGAGATTGTGATTGAGCTTTTGGGATCGCATACTAAATTAACTGCCTCTAAAAGTATTGAGATTAAAAAGCTTCAAGGGGGAGAAAATATATTTACTATCGATCCATTGCTCAATGAATCGCGTGAGAGTTTACAAGCGGAAGATGAAAAAATGGTAGAGGCGAAAAAAAAGCTTGAGGCTGTTACGAAAGAGTTAGCAGATTATGAAAAGACGATGGCGGACAACGCATCAGCTTATGAAGATATCAAGAAAAAACTGATCCATTACAAACGCAATCAGATAAAAGCTCCCTCTGCATATGTTGATAAATATCAAAAGTTTCAATATTTTAGACAAAAATTAGAGTCATTGCGAAAAGAACATCAAGAAAAATCAGAATATTTAACACTGATTAGTTCACACCATACTGCGTTACAAAGTGAAATTTTTGATGCTCGGATTATTAATCATGATCGCTGGAAAAACTACAATGAGGTAGTTTTTAAATTAATTGATCCCCCAATCGATGTTACCTATTTTCCGAATGACGGTAGTGATGAAAATGTTTTGGGGTTGTATGAAGAAGATGGGGAATTTTCGATAAAGGTAGTGGGGAAATGATCGTAGGATTAGTTGGAAACATTGAGTTTAAAGAGCCTACTGCACTCCATTTAGAAGTCAATGGGGTTATCTATCAAGTGTTTATTAGTTTGCATACCTATGGTGGATTGAGTAGTGATAAAGTGCGTTTACATATCTCCCATATTATCCGTGAAGATGCACAACAACTTTATGGATTCTTGCAAAAAAGTGAAAAAACTCTCTTTGAGGGGATGTTAAAAATCAATGGAATCGGTCCAAAAGCGGCATTAGCAATCTGTAGTACCTTTACGCCGGAGCAGTTTGCGGGTATTATTTCATCTAAAGATGTCAATGCACTGAAAAAAGTTCCGGGAATCGGACCAAAAAGTGCGGCACGGATTATGGTGGAGCTTGCAGGGTTTGATGCCGTATTGCTTCAGGGGGAATCGTTTACTACCAGTGCTTCAAGTGAAGCGTTGATGGCATTGGAATCGCTAGGATTTAAAAAAGAGGTGATTGTCACTGCCCTCTCAAAATGCAGCGGTACCGATACCGCAACCCTCGTCAAAGAGGCGTTGAAACAACTTCAAAAATTTTAATAAGGATTATAGAGTAATGAAATTAGCCATTTTATTCGGTGGAGCGAGCTTCGAGCACGAAATCAGTATTGTGAGTGCCATTACGGTCAAAGGGAAACTCAAAGGTTTCGATTTAAGTTTTATTTTTTGTGACCAAGATCACCGTTTTTATCTTATCGACGATGCCAAAATGAAAGCGATCACTTTTTCTCGCGGGGAACATCTGAAAATGCCACAAATTTCCCTTGTGAAGGGTGGATTTGAACAACGGGGGATGTTCGGTAGTAAAATGCATACTATGCCGATTCTCAATCTCATCCACGGCGGTGATGGTGAAGACGGTTCAATAGCGGCGTTGCTTGATTTTTACGCTATCCCTTTTATCGGACCGCGTAAAGAGGCGTCAATGCTCAGTTTTGATAAACACTATACGAAATGGTTGGCAAATTCACTTGGGATAAAAACGCTTCCCTTTGAGGCGATTACCCAAGCTACTCGCAGCTCAATTACTACTCCATACCCTTTTATTGTTAAACCTTCGTGTTTGGGGAGCTCTATCGGTGTGAGTATCGTCCGTGAGGCTAGTGAACTCGAATATGCACTGGATGTTGCGTTTGAATTCGATAAAGTATTGCTGATTGAACCGTTTATTAGTGGTGTCAAAGAGTACAATTTGGCGGGATTTAGTGCACGTGGTGAGATCACCTACTCGATAGTGGAAGAGCCTCAAAAAGCAGAATTTTTGGATTTCGAGAAAAAATATCTCGACTTTTCACGCTCAAGCACCGTCGCAGAAGCCGAAGTTACCGATGGATTGGTAGAACAATTACGCAATGCGTTTCGAAAAATTTATACCCCGTTATTTGAAGGGGCTCTGATTCGTTGTGACTTCTTCGTAATCGAGGGTGAGGTATATCTCAACGAAATTAATCCTATCCCCGGATCGATGGCGAACTATCTTTTTGAAGATTTTAGTGGCGGAATCCAAAAACTTCTCGCCTCACTCCCTTCTAAAAAAGCGATTCGTGTTCAATACGATTATATCCACTCCATTTCTCAAGCAAAAGGAAAATAACCGTGGCGGTAAAATCGCTTAAATACAAAGGGACAACCTTTTCCATCAGCTATGAAATTATTCACCCTATGAACTCACGGGATATTGTTTTTTTGCATGGTTGGGGCTCTTCTAAAACGTTAATGAAGCAGGCGTTTACGAACTATCTTCCTAAATTGCGCCATATTTATATCGATATGCCCGGATTTGGTGCGAGTGAGTCTACTATGGCACTTACAACCGAAGAATATGCCACTATTATTGAATTATTATTAAGTGAAATTGGTGCGCATAAAGAGATAATCGTAGGTCATTCGTTTGGTGGAAAAGTAGCGACATTGCTCAATCCAAAGCTTTTAATTTTAGTAGCATCAGCGGGAATATTAGTCCCGAAACCATTTAAAATCCGTGCCAAAATTGCCCTTTATAAAATTCTAAAATCGACAGGACTCACGTCGTTGCGTTCCCTTTTTGTTGCCCCCGATGCGAAGGGGATGAGCGAGGAGATGTATCAGACCTTTAAAAATGTTGTGAATGAAGATTTTACGAGTCATTTCGCGAGTTTTAAAGGTAAAGCTCTTTTGTGTTTTGGTAAACGTGATACCGCTACACCGTTATGGGCGGGAGAAGCTATCCAAAAACTTATCCCCAATTCCCGTTTAGTAACGTTTGAAGGGGATCACTATTTTCTTTTCCAAGAGGGGAAAAAGATAGCCGAAGAGATAGAGAAAAGTTTATAGGAGAATAATATATGGAGACAGCGCAACTGGTCGCTTTTATTTCCAACACTATTTTGGTGTTGACATTGGGATGGTATCTTATTACCAATCTGCAATGGTACGATTATCGGATTGAGAGGGTGATATTGCGTCACCATAAAACATGGTGGCATATCGTCTATTTTGTCGTTCCGTTTTTGCTTTATACCCTCATTCCGATTAGTGCACCTTTTGTTGCGGCAGTAACCATGGTTGCTCTCTATTTTTGGCATCATAAACTTGATAAAAAACTGGTGTTGACATGGCGGGTAAAACGGTTTTTGATTCTCTTGATCGGGTTGACACTTTTTATCGATTTGATATGGACAATTAAATCGATTAGTCCTCATTTCAGTGTGTTGATTCCATTGGTATTAGCGTATATACTCTCGATGGGGGTAGAGAAATTTTTATTTGAAGCGTATAAACGTGAAGCAAAGGCTAAAGTTGCTTCAATGAGCTCGTTAACGATTATTTGTGTGACGGGGAGCTATGGTAAAACGTCGATGAAAAACTTTATCGCTCAAGTTCTCTCGACGAAGTTCAATGTCTACGCAACCCCGCGCAGTGTCAATACGCTCGGAGGGATTATCCGTGATGTCAATGAATCTCTCCCCTCCAATACCCAAGTGTATGTGTGTGAAGCGGGAGCACGTCAAATCGGTGATATTTACGCGATTACTCAGTTGTTAAATCCACAGATTGTCGTAGTGGGTAAAGTGGGACCACAGCATATGGAGTATTTCAAAACACTGGAGCGTATCAAACAGACCAAACTCGAAATTATCCACTCTAATCGTCTCAAACGTGCTTTTATTCACACATCCGTGACGGATGAGCCGCACGAAAAGGTGACTTTTTTCGGAGATGGTATTGAAAACCTCGAAGCGACGTTAGAGGGGTCTGATTTTGATTTGTTGCTTCATAATGAGACACACCATTTTCATACGTCAGTATTGGGCGGATTTCAAACAATCAATATTAATGCCGCGTTGTTGATTGCTGATGAGATGGGGATGAGCAGTGAGGAGATGATTCGTGCGGTCGAAAAGCTCAAAAGTGTGGAACACCGCTTAGAGCGTATCGATGCGGGGGGTAAAATTATCCTCGATGATGGATATAACGGTAATATTGATGGGATGTTGGAGGGGATACGTCTGTGTTCGCTTCACAACGGGCGTAAAGTAATCGTCACACCAGGGCTTGTTGAGAGTACCGCAGAGCTTAATTCAGAGCTTATCGAGGCGATTAATGGGGTTTTTGATATTGCTATCATCACAGGGCAACTCAATGCAGAGCAGTTTGATAAAGAGTTAAATGTACCCGAAAAGATTATGTTAGCCGATAAATCGTTGATGGTACAAAAATTAGGGGAAGTGACCCGTGCGGGGGATATTATTTTATTCGCAAACGACGCACCGAATTTTATTTGATGAATAATTCTTCCGTTCGCCCTGAGCTTGTCGAAGGGCAGTTCATGGTTCGACAAGCTCACCACGAACGGAAACAGAGAAAAAGCCTAATTCAAAATATAAGCTAGGAAGTCTTATGGAAAATACTTTATACGCTCCATGGCGGAATGAATACGTAGCCGGCAGTAATGTGGATGGGTGTGTGTTTTGTCATATTAGCGAGCATCCGGAACTTGATAATGACCACCATGTTCTCTACCGTGATGAGTTTTGTTTTATGGTGATGAACCGCTACCCCTATACCCCAGGTCATTTTATGATTATCCCTCACCATCATACCGATGCGCTGGAAGCACTAGATCCTGCGACATGGTTGCATATGAGTGGATTAGCACAACGTGGTGTTAAAATGCTCAAAGAGTCTTTGAACGCACATGGGGTAAATATCGGGATGAATTTAGGGAAAGCAGGGGGGGCAGGGATAGCGGAACATATCCATCTTCACCTTGTCCCGCGATGGGAGAGAGATACGAATTTCATCACTTCAATTGCTCAAACACGAGTCTATTCGACCGATTTTGAGCGAATCTATCATAAGCTTCGTGATTTATTGCCACAATACCTCTAAGTGAGGTATCTTGTTATTTGATAGTAACCTCAAGGCGACGGTTTTGTGCACGCCCTTCATCGGTTGTATTTGTTGCGATAGGCTCTTTCGACCCTTTACCAGAGGATTGGATACGTGTAGAATTTATTCCAGACGCAATGAGTTTATCCGCTAACGCTTTTGCACGTGCTTCAGAACGTGGTTGATTGCGTGCATCGGTTCCAATAATATCAGTATGACCAACGATTGATATTGTGCATGCCGGACTTTCTTGCATAAAAGTAATTAATTTTTCTATATCTTTGTCTGCAGATGAAGGGATAATATTGGATGCAAAAGCAAAATTGATATGAAGAGTAACACTTTTCGGGCATCCTTTACTATCGACTTTATATCCACTAGGGGTGTTCGGACAAGCATCTAGTGTGTTAATAATACCGTCATGATCATCATCGAGTGGCACTTGTGCAACTATGGGTGCAGGTATCGGTGTCACTGGCGGAGTAGTAACTGCAACGGGTGTAGCTTTTTCTTTATTAATCTCTTGATAGGTTGTAGAATAGGTGGTCTTTTTATATTGTTCAGGGCAATATTCGTGACGATCGATACAGTGTTGATCAATAGCTGAGGCTTGAACCGCAAATACAAAAAGAGCAATGACTGACAATGCTTTGGCAGATTTATGTGGATGATGGAACATATTTTAGTCCTTAAAATATTAAATGATATGTTGTAATGATACTCTATAATTGTGTTTAAAAAGTTTCATTTCCTAACAATATGTTATTTGTAAAATTTTACAAGTAAATTATACTATACTACATAAATATTTTTTTATGATAATACTTAAGTTGCTAGATACAGTGCATATTTAAATGAATTTATAATGAAATTATAACATTTTAAATACATTTAGCTGTTATAATATCACGAAATTATGAATTACTAAGTTACCGAAGAGTCTAAAAATCGGTGAATATTATATAATATTTTAAGGTTGAATCAATGAAAAACAAATGGGCTATTGCTGCAACATTTTCACTGTGTGCAATTTCAGCACTTCATGCACTCTCATTGCAAGAGGGAGTAGATGAAATTTTAAACACAAATCCTATCGTTCAAGAGCGTCTCCATAATTACCGAGGAACGCTAGAAGACCTACGAACAACGGAAGCACAATATTTGCCTTCTCTTGATTATTCCGGGACTATCGGTCGTGAGAAAACAAAATCTCCAAGTACTGGTTTTAACAGTGTCTCGTTAAATGGGTATGAACATTCACTTCAATTGACACAAAATCTTTTTAACGGTTTTGGGACAATGTATGAGTCCGATTATAACAAAGCACGTCTTTTAGCAGCAGCTTATAATTATGTTGAAAATGCAAATGACGCATCCTTTAATTTTGTCACCGCGTATATCAATGCGTTAAAAGCACGTGATATTGTCAAAATTGCAGAATCAAACGTACAATACAATAAAGTGATTTCGATAAAGGTAGATAAGCTTTTTAAAGCAGGTATGACAACTCGTTCTGAAGTTGAAAAAGCGGAAACATCTCTTTCATTGGCAGAATCTAATTATGTTGTGTCTCAAAATAATTTGGACGATGCCCTTTTTAACTTGGAACGTATTTATGGTAAAAGTGTTAAAGCAAATGAACTAGAGTCATTGATCTTTGAGGGCCAAATACCTGATTCCTTGGAAGAGATGCGCGAATACGCGCAATTGCATAATCCCTCTGTAATGGTAACCGATTACAATATTAAAGCAGCACGCGCTCAAAAACTTTCGTTGCAAAAAAACTATTATCCGAAAATTGATGCTTTTGCGCGTCAAAGTTGGGCTAATAATGTGGGTGGATTAGAAGGTAATGATGAGCGTACAAAATTAGGGATAAATTTATCGTATAACTTGTATCGCGGTGGTGCGGATGAATCACAAATACAAAAAAGTTTAAGTAAAATGAACCAAGAGACCGAAATTAAGAGGGATGTCCTTCGTAAACTTGATGAACAAGGCTCTCTTTCATGGTCTGCAAAAGAGAATTTACAACGTCAAATTACTTATCTTAAACGTTATGAAACAACCAGTAAGAAGACATTAGAATTGTATGAAAAAGAGTACGATTTAGGTCGTCGAACCTTGCTTGACCTTACAACAGCGCAAAATGATCATGTCTCATCTCAAACTCAAATTGTGCGTGCAGAACATGATCTTCTGTTAGCTCATTATCGTATTTTAGATGCTATGGGATCAATGGTCTCAACGATACTCGGGACACAGTCCGTTACAAATTTTGAACGAGTCGGGCTAAAGTCGCTTGATAATCGTTTAGATAATGATGACCGTATAGAGAATTTGATCGTTGCCGATCGTAAAATAGAGAAATATAAAAAAGATAAACAACAAAAATAAGTATTGTTTAGGTATTCTATAAAACATTTTTTATGGCATGAAGGGATAAGGATAGATGAAATATGATGAACAGGCTAAAATGTTAGATCCCGAAGGTGCATCATTCGGTACTGACCCTTTATTGCAATGTTTAGTTCTTTTTACCCATATCTATCACAAACCCTTTACGGCTGAAGCATTGATGGCGGGTTTGCCGACATCCCCTTTCGGTGGTGCGCTACAGCTCTTTAGTCTTAAAAGCTCAAAAAGTCTTTTTGCTCGTGCTGCAAGTCGTGCAGGGCTTAAAAGTACATTGGTCCATCGCAGATTACGAGAGATATCTCCGTTGCAACTTCCTATGATTTTGCTGTTAGAAAACAATAGTGCATGTATTTTGGATTCGTTGTCTCCCGATCTAAAGATGTGTAAAATTATCCTCCCAGCTGAAGAAGCAGTTGAAGAGTATGTTCCGATAGAGCTTTTAGAAAACGAATATGTTGGTTATGGTTTTTTAATTAAACGCCCTTTTGTGTATGATGAAAACGACTCACTTACACTAAGCGTGAAACATAAACACTGGTTTTGGGATACGATAAAACTCTCAAAAAATATTTACCGTGATGTTATTTATGCTACGGTATTGGTTAATCTTTTTGTCCTTGCGACACCGCTGTTTACCATGAGTGTATACGATCGTGTTATTCCGAACAATGCGACCGAGACGTTGTGGGTTTTTGCAACGGGGATTTTAACTGTCTATTTTTTGGATACGCTGTTAAAATTTACCCGTGCCATCTTGTTGGAAAATGCGGGTAAAAAGAGTGACGTTATTATGTCCTCGATTATTTTTGAAAAAGTACTTGATTTGCGCATGTCCTCCCATCCTAAATCGGTTGGATCATTTGCAAGCAATCTTAAAGATTTTGATTCGATTCGCTCTTTTTTAACCAATGCAACATTAACGGCATTAGTCGATTTTCCGTTTGCGGTTTTCTTTTTATTCGTTATTGGTTATATCGGTGGATGGATGGTTGTCGTCCCAGTTGTTATGATGATTCTTATTGCAGCCTATGCATTGTTTATGCGCCATCCGCTTCGTGAAAGTATAGAAGAATCGCACAAGGCATCTGCTGCCAAAAGTTCAATATTGATTGAAGCACTACAAAACATTGAAACATTGAAAACCCTTGGCACATTAGGTCAAATGCAGTGGCAGTGGGAAGAAGCAACCGGTGAGATTGCTCAAAAAAGTTTAAAATCACGGATGATTTCAACATCGATTTCAACCATTACAGGATTTTTAACACAGCTTACTACCGTTATTTCCGTTATCGCTGGTGTCTATCTTATTGGAGAACACGAACTTACGATGGGGGGATTGATTGCTGTAATGACATTAGCAGGCCGTACAGTTGCCCCTATGGGTCAAGTTGCTTCTTTGATATCTAACTATTCGGATGCCAAATCAGCGTATGATGTTATTAATAATATTATTGCTCAACCTATGGAGAGGCCACATGGTAAAAAATTCGTAACGAGACCGGAGCTTAAAGGGGAGATTGAGTTTAAAGAGGTTAATTTTGGATACGATGATACAGAATTTAGTGCATTGAAAAATCTCTCTTTCTCGATAAAAGCGGGTGAAAAAGTGGCGATTATCGGTCGAATCGGTTCCGGAAAAAGTACGATTGCAAAATTATTGCTGAACCTTTATCAACCTCAAAGTGGATCGATTTTACTTGATGGAATTGATATTAATCAGATTGATCCAGCTGATTTACGTCAAAATATCAGTTATGTTTCTCAAGATATTAATCTATTCAAAGGAAATGCAAAAGATAATATTACTTATCGCAATACGAGAGTATCCGATGAGCAAATGATACGAGCATCGGTTATATCGGGTGCGGATGAGTTTATACGTAAACATCCGCAAGGGTATGAAATGCCGATTGGGGAGCGTGGAATGGGACTCTCAGGCGGTCAACGCCAAAGTATAGGAATTGCACGCGCGTTATTGCTTGAATCGCCGATTGTGATTATGGATGAACCAACCAATGCAATGGATCAACTCAGCGAAAATCGTCTTATCTCTAATCTGCAAACTTATCTTAGTGACAAAACTGCCATTATCATCACTCAAAAAAATACGGTTCTCCCTTTGGTAGATCGTGTTATTGTCATGAATGAGGGGAAAATCTATATGGATGGTCCACGTGATAGTGTCATCGCAAAGCTTTCAGGAGGTTTGGGATGACTCCTAAAAAGAAATATAATTTTGATGCTAACGACTATCAATTTATGCGCAGTCTTTCTGCAGCAGTATTAGAAGACACTCCTCACCGTTTGCGTAGTGTGTTGATTTTTTGGCTTATAACAGTCTTTATTTTCTTTTTATGGGCAGCATTGGCCCCTATCGACGAACTTGTACGTGGAGAGGGGAAGGTTATTCCCGGTGGTGAAAATCAGATGATTCAGCACCTTGAGGGGGGGATGCTTAGTGCGATTTTAGTCAAAGAGGGGCAAAGAGTAAAATCAAATGATGTATTGCTTAAAGTTGATAACCTAAAATCTTCAAGTACGTATGAAAGCTCCCAATATAAATCAGCAGAATTGCGAGCGAGAATTGTCCGTTTACGTGCTGAATCAACAGGTGGTCCATTTTCTCCAAGCGATAAAGATATGCAAGAAATTCCGATGCAGATTATGCAAGAGCGGAGTCTTTTTGCTTCTAATAAAGATAAACTTCAATCTCAATTGGATTCATTACAAGATTTGTATCAGCAAAAACAAGGTGAACTCAGTGAAGCACAAGGTCATATTAATGAGCAAAAACATGCTCTTGAACTGATCAAAGAAGAGGTTGCGATTTCTGAACCTATGGTGGCTCAAGGGATTAAACCACGTGTTGAATTTTTAAAATTGCAACGTGAATATAGTGATGTGAATGAACGTTACAACAGTGTACGAGCTTCTATTCCAAGACTCCGTTCAGCTATCAATGAGATTAGCAGCAAAATGCGTGAAGCACGTTCTGAATACGTCACCAAAGCACGAATTGATTTAAATGCGGCAGTTACGGAAAATCAACGTGTAGGTGCTGAAAGCTCAGCGCTTGCTGATCAAGTAACGCGTACGGTGATTAAATCACCTATTAACGGTATTGTTCAAAAAATCTTCGTCAATACTGTAGGTGGTGTCATTAAACCGGGTGATAATTTAATTGAGATTGTTCCAACTGAAGGTGGATTACTGATCGAAGCTAAAGTAAAACCTTCGGATATTGCATTTATCTATCCTGGGCAAAAAGCAGTAGTCAAAGTGACTGCGTATGATTTTTCAATATATGGTTCACTTAACGGAGTTGTTTCAACGATTAGTCCCGATACTGAAACCGATCAAAAACAAAATGTCTATTATATTGTTCGTGTTCAAACTAACAAAAAATATTTAGGTACAAAAGAAAAGCCTTTGAAAATTATCCCTGGTATGATGGTCAATGTTGATGTTATTACGGGTCAAAAAACTGTATTAGAATATATTTTAAAGCCATTGCTAAAAGCTAAACAATACACTTTTTCGGAGCGATAATTATGAAACTTTATCTTGTGACATCTTCTGAAAGTATCATGAACCATTGGTCCAAAGCATTAAAAAAATATCATCCTATGAAAATTCATTCTATGAATGAATTAAATTGTTCTACGATAAAGGGAATTATATTGTGTCAGGATACGGATATAGATGAAACTAAACTACATGATTTACTCAATAATTCTGAATCAAGATTAATGATTTTTTCGATGCTACCAGATTTTTTAAAAGCACAGCAATATCTTAGTAAAGGTGTTGTTGGATATGGTAATGCTATGATGCATGAATCTCATATACAATCAGCATATCAAGCAATCGAAGAGGGTAAGATATGGCTTTATCCTGATTTTATTTCAGGTCTAATTACACAATTAACTCAAGTGAAACCGAAAAATATTGAGTCTCACGAGGCTCTTGAAAAACTATCACATCGTGAGAAAGAAGTGGCATTGCTTTTAGCCCAAGGTTTGACCCATAATGAGATAGCCGAAGATTTGAATATTACAGTTCGTACGATTAAAGCACACTGTACATCTATCTACGAAAAACTTGCAATTAAAGATCGTTTAGCCCTCTCTGTTTTGCTGCATTCATAGTATTAATTATAATATTTATTTATTTAATTTTAGTACCTTGGTACAATAGTATTGTTGTCGTAAAAACGTTACAATAATAGTATTTATTTTAGTATCAAAGGATCAGCTATGGCACGAATTATTGGGTATGTAAAAGTAGTAGCAGACGGAATTTTTTATGTCAGAAATGGTAAAGGTGACATTCATCAATTAAAAGCTGGTGATTCTATCTCTGATGGCGAAGTTGTTTATGGTGCTATGGGAAATGTAAAAAGTGCCAAAATCATTATTGATATGACTGCTGATGGTGTTACTGATCTAACACTAGCCGGGAATGAAGCTCTTAATTTTGATACGACGTTACTCAAAAGTGTTTTAACAAGTAGTGACGCTGTTGTTGATCAAAAATCTGTTTTAACTACACTTAATATTCTTGATACAGACTTATTTGGTCTTAAAGACAATGAAGTTATCGACGGTCAAACTGTAAGTGGTGTATTTGATGATCGATTAGGTTTAATTGAAGATGTAAAAACTAAACTAAATGGTGATGAAACTGCATCAGGTTATGAAATTATTAACGGTCAAGCTGTACGCGATATCTTTGAAGACCGTACAGGTTTAATTAAAGATGTTCGTACTGGATTAGATTTTGCCCATAATGATGTAAATACTCCTCAATCAGAAATTTCAGTATATCGTCCTACTCTTTTTGATACTCTTGTTACTGAGCCAGCAGGTCCGATATTTAACATTGGAAGTGACTTTATCGTTGATGAAGCAGCAGGAACCATTACCTTCACTGTTACTAAAACAGGTTCAAGCGATTTTGCATCGAGTGTAGCGTTCAGCACCGTAGATGGAACTGCTATTGCCGGTAGTGATTACACGGCTAGTAGTGGAACTCTAAACTTCGCAGCAGGTGAGACTACTAAACAAATCACGGTAGCAATTAGCAATGATAGTATCTATGAAGGTGCTCAAGATTTCAGTGTAAAAATCTCTACCCCTACCAATGCGACTATTGGTGATGCTAATCAAATAGCTACGATCGTAGATGATGGACGTACCTTAACCGGAGGTGGAACTGCAAACGATGATCGTCCAGTCGTTACAGCAGTGTCATCACCAAGCGTAGCAGAAGGGGGAGATCTTCAATTCACCGTAACCCTCTCTAACGCAAGTACCACAGCAACAACCGTTACCTTGACACCGGCATCGGGTTCAGCA